>NHFS02000052.1 GCA_002171315.2 Euryarchaeota archaeon TMED117
GAACCTGCATCGACCATTATACATCGCCTCAGAAAGCATGCGCTCTCTGAATAAACCGACTTGAATACCCTCCATAAGCGTTCCCAGTCAACCACGCGTTAAACAGGGCTTGATTGGGGGATTTGTAGACAGCCAAAATCGAAGGTTCATCGACGACGGCTGATGATGAATCCAATAAGAACAAGGAGGACAAATCCGCCACCAGCAGCAAGAACTGTGGTGTCTTCTGCAAATCCAAAGAGAGATGGTTCAACATCACCGGTTACTTCGAATTGTTGATTGACTCGCCCGATTACACCAATTTCTTCTGGCTGGGCTGAAATTGTGAAATCGAATGTATCTTCAAATTCTGCATTGTACGGGGACTTCACAATAACCGTAATGATCTTACTTTCCCCTTTGTCGATATAACACTCGAGTAAATCTGGCTTCACAGTGCACTCGTTGTCTGGATCATCGAGACTGATAATCCATCCTCGAAGGTTATCTGAAGCAAATATCTCGGTTTTCGTACGCACATTTCCATCGTTACGAATTTGGACATCAAACTCCAATCGATCGGGATATGTTATTTCGAACGAATCCTGGTCGGGCTGGAGGATTTGAAGGTTAAATATCTCTTTAACGCTCAATGAAACAGTTGCTGCTCCACTACGATTTGCTGCGTTTGATTTACTGGTTACGACAATATTCAGGTTGCCGCCTTCGCCAGTCAGAGTCGCTTCATTGACTTCGATTTTGAGTTCAAGATAGACCTCGTATGGTCGGACATTGTGCCCTTGGCTGAGATTGAGTGTAAACAGCATCTCCTCCAAGGCTGCATCTGCAGTATTTTCAAGGTAAGGATCTCCCGATGCATCGGTAACGAAACGACTGTTGTTTTCATCCCAAATACCGTAACCAAATGGAACAGCTAACTCGTCACCAATAGGCAGCCCAGTTGAATAAATTGTTCGTGTTGCGATACCTGTGAGTCCAGTGAGTTCAATCACAGCGATATCGTCGCCATTACCCATATTTCGCAACCAAAGACCAATTGTTTCATCATCACCAGGGGCGAGAATTAGTTCACCTGTACGACCATTGAGCCCACCATCTTCAAGACGGACATCCATGGCATAATCTCGTGTTGTAAGGAATGCAGTGAATTTCAATTCTCTCTGGTTGTCTGGGATACCATCTGAATCTTCATCGATACTGCTTGAGTCGCCTTTGTTGGTAACTCGGACAGTCAGCGTAGTATATTCATCCGTATCAGTCACCGTAACGACACAGAAAATTTGCTTGGACGTACGAGCGTCAACTGCAACTTCAGTAAATCGATTGCCTGCAACATCCTCAAAGTAGAAAGACCAACCCGGCGAGGCTGTTTGACTGATCACGCTGAGTCTGAAACTGTCTTCGACATTTCCTGTATTGTCAATTTCGAATGGGAATTTTACCTCGTTGTTCGTCTTTCCAGTTTGCGTCATTGCTGTCGAAATGACTTCAAATTCATGAACTTCTGCAACCGAGACCGAGAGAGTTACATCATCATAGGCCTGACCGCCAGATGAAGGAGCAACTGAAAGAACAATGTTAACCACTTCAGTAGCGAGTGCATCGGTTGGTAGAGTGACTGTTACGTCGATGGTATCTTTTCGTTGAGGCGTGTGTTTTGAATCGAGTGAAACGACATTCTGGTCAAGATCTACAATCCATCCCGCTGGAAGAGTGGAAGGTGTGATTCTGAAATTATCTACGCCATTACCTGTATTCTCAACAGTGACAGTGGTTGTAGCACTCGTGCCTGGTTCTATGTTGTTGAGTTGTGAGGAAGTTGTAGAGATGGTTGCACCAAATGATTGACCGACAATAATCGTTAGTTCTGAAATGCACTTGACTGTCGTCCCGTCCTTTCCTTGAATGGTGATTGTTTGCTCCTCTCCAGCTGTAACCGAGTCGTCAGGAGAAACTTTGAGATTGAATTCCTTGGTACCACTTCCACCACTGTAGGGAAGTAAGCCACTGGTGCCTCCGACGAATGCGACCCATCCGGCCTTTGGACCAGCGGCAGCGGCACGTATTGTCCAATCTGAATTTCCTTCATTGGTGAATATGGCTTTCAATGTTCCATCAGCATCAGGTTCGATACTCATTGTTGTTTTCGAAAGTGTAAGACTGCATTCTTTCAATACTGGAACTGTGATATCAAACTCTTGTGTATCGGAGGAGTTGCCTGTTGGATCAGAGGTTACTGTTCCAGTAATCTCCCAACAATACTTATCTGCTTCTTCTTCATTATCTACGTCCAAAGAAACGATGACTTCTTCTGTCTCGTTTGCAGCAAGAGAGACGGATGTATCGGATAGACTAGGGGAAAGATCGCCTTGGTTTGAACAAGCCCCATCTGTAATTTCATCAAGAACCAGGTTAACATCTGCTTGATTTTGACCGGTGTTTTCTACGACAAGAACCCATTCGGTTGTTTCTTCTCCGCCCCATGTTTTACTGGAGACTACCATTGACAAATCAACGCCAAAGAGAGCGTTACCGGAACCATCACCAGCAGTTGTAGTCACTGTTGAGGTCTCGGTTGCAGGCTGACCCGGTACTTCTGGAGGCTCTGGAGATTCTGTTGCTGTAGCTGTGACGGTTGTATCACAAGATGATTCTGCATTGACTGTAAGCTGAACAGTCATGGTTGCTTCTTCATAGGAGCCCGATTCTATTGCGCCACTAATTTGAGTAATAGAGGAGGTATATGCGCCACATTCTTGAGTCCCTTCTTCCGCTGTGCTCAGTTGAACAGTTACTGCAGTTGATCCTTGATTGTAGACTCGAACAGTGTATTCACCTGACTCTCCTGGGTTGACATTTTGTGCTGAAGGATTGACTGTTAGCATTATGCTCGCATCTCGCCCTTCATCTGCAGAAACCACTGGAGCAGAGAGAGGCATCATGGAGAATAACATGAGCGAAATCAAGAAAATCGCAAAGTGTCTGCTGCCAGATGTGCTCGTCAAGAATATCCCTCTCCTATTCACGGGGAGGTGTTGACCTATCAAAAGGATGTCCTTTCCTGTTCACGAATTATGCAAGAACAAACTGTTCGACGCTCGCTCCACAATTTGCGCATGCTTCAAGACTTTCAACATCGCAATTTTCAGTACCATTTCTGTGATACCGAGCACCACAACCAGGACATCCTTGCATTGGTCCTGTAATTTGTCCTCTGCACGACCAGCACATGAGCGCTGATTGTTGTTGAACGACGGGTGGAACGGTTTTTTGTTCCGGAGCAATGACACCTGATTCTTTCTTGGTGCGAGTGAGAAGAACACCAAGAAGAACAATTGCAAACAGAATAATTCCAATGCTTGAGTACACGAGCGTCTGGCTATTCGAGGAAGATTCGCTAAAAGTAGCAGTAATGTCGATATCAACATTTGTCGTTGGATTGGCCACTTCTTGTGTTCCCGTAAGTTGGAATGTTAGTTGCTGTGTACCAGTGGCTGATCCCGATATTACCACAGTAAATTGCTGTGAATCACCTGCGACCATGTTGACAATATCTTCCTCTACAAGGGCTGCGGTTAGACCGTCGCTGGTCTGGATTTCAAGTCTATGTGAAAGAGGAACGTTGCCAGTATTTGTCAAACGAACCTGAAGTGTTCCAGAACCAGAATCATCAATGCTTGAAAGCCCAGTAATTTTCCAATCAACACCTCGGCTTTCAGCAACGAGGAGGCTTGTTTCCTCAGTGAGTGAAACTTCATCTCCTGAAAGTGTGAAACTAAAATCAGGTTGTGAACCGACTTCTACAGTTGGTGGTATGATGATCGAACAAACAACCGGCACAACATCGCCCGATGCAACTTGAGTCACATCGAGACAATCCCCAAAGAGACCTTGCGAAAGAGAGATTGAAACATCAGGCCTCCATATTGTTTCAGCATCGTTGGTCAGAAGCCAGGTGAAGGTCAGTTCCTGATCTGCAGGATGTGACCCTGGGCCAAATGGATGATCGAAACTACGGCCATCTTCGAAATCCAAACTCTTGAATGTTAATTCTGGCTGTGGTAAAGCCAGAACTTCGAGTTCGCTAGTCCATGAATATCGATCTGAGCCATTGTCTAAATTAAGCGTGATTTGGCCGGAAAGAGCGTCACCATTTCCGACTATGCTGATGAGGATATTTTTCGAATTATCCGTCCATGCCATCTCAATTGGCTGAAGTGTAGATTGTACTTGCCAACCCGTTGGTAACGACATGCTGGGCTCGAATGTGATATCGACGTTTCCTCTGTTTTCAATCGTAAACAAGAGATTGACTGTTGCGTCTGGACGGGGTGTTCCAATTCCAGATTCCAGTAAAATTTCAACCTCACGGACTTCCTTTATTCGAATTGGAATATCAATCTCCCATGTTTGAGAAGGATCTGTTTGAGAGATAGCTGTCAGGCTTACCATGCGCTCTGCCCCCGCAGCAGTGGATACTTGCGGCGGGATGAATTGCAATTCAACATCCTTCTGACCTTGTTTTGCAATCAGACCAGTCGAACCAGACGATGCTCCAGGCTCGCTACCAAGATCTTGGAATCCAGCACTCCATCCAGATGGGGCTTCCAAAAATAAATCGTATCCGATTTCGGTATTTCCGTCATTGTAAACTCGAACCGATAAGTTGGTTGGATTAGCAGGATGAACTGGAACAATCGTGTAATCATACTCGATTCTGAATTCTGGAATATCCAATACATGAAGGTACAATTGATACGGATACGTAATGCCATTATCAACATCAATTCCAACGAGATCGATTTGATACATTCCTGGCTCTGGGGCTTCAGGATAAACAATTGTAACTGCGATGGAAGCCTTGCCTTTTCCTTGGAGTGTGAAATTTGAAGCAGTCATACCCACATACCAAGGTACGCTTGTTCCATCAGACACACGGTACACTCCAAGAATATCTATCGACGCATTTGTTTCCAACAATGCTGTATTTTCAAGGGTTAAATCCCAAGAAGCGGTTGTCTGGCTTGCATATTGAACCGTTTGTTCAGTCACATTTGACGTCACTTTAACACCCGGTGCAGTGACGTCAACGATTGTCGTGAGAAGGTTGTTGTTCTCTTGAATTTCATCAATTGCATCATCAGGGTCAATTCTCATTTCAAGTGTTGCAGTTCCAGATTGTGTTGGCGTCCAGTACCATGTTGACTGTCGTGAAGCACCTGGATTGATATCAACGGTTTTCCGATCTTCTTCAACACCATCGATGACAAAAGCAAGATCTACAGATTCTGCCTTGATGTTTCCAGCATTGAACACTTCTGTAGTCAATCGGACCTGATCACCAACTTGTGGGATTGAGACATTGAGGAGCATCGAATTGGCGACGACTTGAGGATCTGGGCGTAAATCGTTCACACCTTGACCTGATACTGCAATGGCGAAGGGTTGCGTGTTGCTTCCCCCATGCAGTCCATCTTTGACTCGAACAGTCCAAATTCCTTTCATTGCAGCATCGATAAGCACAACCTCGAGATTGTTTACGTCATCTTTTGTGCCACCAGTAGTAGAGCGGCCACTCGCAAAATCATTTCCAAGATAGATTGTACCATCTGGGGATTCGACTTCTAAATCCAAATCATTAACGAGTTGATTACTGGAAAATCGACTTCCACGAGCATCGGACCATGCAAGTACTGTTTTCAGTTGTGAATTAGCAAATGTTACATTGAAAACATACGATTTAGATTGGCCCGTATTGGACAATACTGACCGGTCATCGACCCAAATCCCGCGCCCCTGTGAAGGAGCAAGCGTTTCTTTGAGATTTACTCGCCCCCACCCTTCATCGTTATTTGGAATATCTCGGCTATTGATGTCTTGAGCCCCGAGAACCAACAGTGCTTTGATCAAAGCGCCCTGAGGTGAAGGACGTTGAGCGATTTCGAGGAGATATTCACGAACAAGAGCAGAAGCACCTGCTGCGTTTGGTGTCGCCATCGAAGTACCAGTATACTCGAGATACCATGTTGATTGCCAGGAGGACCCTCCAGTGTCTTGTGCCTCTTGAGCACGACATGAACGGATATAGCCACCAGGTGCGATGATATCGGGTTTAATTCGCCCATCATCTGTAGGTCCGCGAGATGAACCCGACATCAAGTTATCAGGAGCGCCATTGTATCTTCCTTGATGATTGCCTACAGTTATGCTGTTTTTTGCAGTGGACGGAGAGCCCACGGTACCTGCATTTGGACCATCGTTACCAGCTGCAAAGAGAATTGTTAGACCTTCAACACCATTGTAGACACGATCATAATTGTTGGCTCTATCATCAACATCCTCTGATTCAGAGGTATACTTGCCTTGGTTTGATGCTGCCGAGGATCCCCACGAATTGGTATGGATACGAGCACCAGAATTGTATGCTGTATTGAGAAGATAATTGAGTGAAGGCGATTGGAAGTTGCCTGTGTTATCATTCTCCATTGCTTGGAAATACAGTTCAGCATCAGGAGCGACGCCGGCATAGCCGCCTTTGCTGCCGTCCCCAAGTACAGTACAAGCAACGTGAGTCCCATGTCCAGAGTGCTTGTCTGCAGTGGATCCATCTCCAATAACGTCAAAATTACCAACAACACGTGTGCCGAAATCGCCGTGATCTTCATCCAATCCTGAATCAGCAACTGCTACTATTTGCCCAGAGCCATCGAGATCTGTTGTAAAATATGAACGCATTGTTGTGATCTTCATATGATTCTTTGATTGGTCGTTACTGAACGCCATTTGGGGCTCGTAACGCAACCACATGACCGAGGGTTGACGGACAATATCGAGGACATCATCGACGAAAAGAAGACCCCTGTATCTTCCATCATCCAACTTAACGACATCATCCATAGCGAGAGTAGCAACATCGTTGATATCTTGTTCAATGGTTGAACCAAGTGAATCTTCTATCGAGATTACATCGAGTGTTTGTTCGTCTCTCCACCCTTCAAGACGTATCTCTTGTCCAACAAGAGTTGCAGTTCCCTGTTCAAACAGCATGGTATCGAGGAAGACATCGTCAAGGAACATAGCCAATGGAACGAGGAGTTGACCCTCGATTCCGTCAACACCCATTACTGAATTGAACCCATCCACGGTCCCTTGTACAAGGAAGCCAGAAGGTGAAATATATTCTCGAACTTCAATACCTTGAACCTCAGAAAGTTCTGAGCGCACATCGATCAGATTACGCTCGTTATTCACAAGGAAAAGTCGGACATCATTACGAGGTTCAAGAACGTCACTGGATAAAGGCCGTGAGGTTTCCAGCCCCTGTATCGTAAACACCCCTATTCGCGAATCGGCTTCTATTGCCCGTTGTTCCTGTGCAACAGTTGAATCAAGTTCTCCAACAAAATCAGAATAAGCATCTGTCCGGATAGAGAATTGTTCAAATTCATCACCAACCAGAGAGGTTGATTCCTCTGGTTCTGTTTGGATGAAACTACTCCAAGGACTCAACAAAAGAATCAGCAAGATTCCGAGTGCTGGCCTCCATTGATGTCTCATCACACTTCTCCTCCGTTACAAGACGCATTTA
>NHFS02000084.1 GCA_002171315.2 Euryarchaeota archaeon TMED117
CTGCCTTATCGATTGCATCCAAATCAGAACCAATAAGTTCGACACCTAATTTCTCAAGAGTTCCATCATGAGCAAGTTCACTCGCAATATTCAGTGCAGTTTGACCGCCCATCCCAGCAAGTAATGCATCGGGCCGTTCTATTTCCAAGATTTTACGTACTGTATCAGGGAGTAATGGTTCGATGTATACTCGGTCAGCCATTTCTGGGTCGTTTTGAATTGTTGCAGGATTTGAGTTGACAAGAATCACTTCATATCCATCTTCACGCAAAGCTCGTACTGCTTGAGATCCAGAGAAGTCAAATTCAGCTGCTTGACCAATCTTGATCGGTCCAGAACCTAGAACAAGAATCGTGTTCAAATCATCCCGACGAGGCATCAAGATTCACCTCCAAGATGAGTGTCGACAAGTTGTCTAAATCTGTCAAAAAGTGGTTCTGCATCATGAGGACCAGGACAAGCTTCTGGATGGAATTGAACCGTAAAACAAGGACGTCCGAGAACATCAAGTCCTTCAACCGTTTTGTCATTTGCATTGATGTATCGAACTTCCACATCGTATCCATGAAGATTCTCAGCATCTGGAGATGTGGCTCCACTGGGATGTGCGGCTAACATTCCATTTGTCGGATCGGCTACTGCAAATCCATGATTTTGTGATGTAATCCAAACGCGTTGTGTCTTCAAATCCACAACGGGTTGGTTGGCTCCTCTATGCCCATATCGCATTTTGTACGTTTTCAATCCAGATGCTAAGCCCATTAACTGATGACCTAAACAAATACCCATTACTGGGATTCCAGATGATACCGCCTTTGCAAGTGTGTATCGTGCACTCGTCGCTTTCCCTGGATGAGCAGGATCTCCAGGCCCGTTTGAACAAAACAATGCTGTGATTCCAAATCCTTGAAGTGCCTCAAAGGAAGTATCTGGAGGACACCAAACCACTTCGAACCTTTGGCATAAGTTTCTGAGAATGTTGTACTTTACACCACAATCAAGTGCACCTATTCGTGGCAAAGGTTGGCCTAAATCATCGCAGGCACCAGGATTGAGCAATACAGGTTCATCGATTGAAACCATATCGACGAGGTCGTCGAGTTCAGGAGAAGTCATGACCTTGAGTCTCTCTCTCATTTCAGATTCTCGTTCTTTGGGTCCAAAGATGCATAGAACAGTCCCTAGTTCGCGAACTCGCCGTGTTATTGCTCGAGTGTCCACATTCTCGATTCCAGGTACACCATGGGCTTGCAAAAGCTCTGAAACTGTCCCGGCAGAGTCTCTATGGTCTGGATCGTTCATCGCATGTCGGACAACAACTCCTTTCGGCCATACGGCACGTGATTCAGATTTAGAAAGATGAATTCCATAGTTTCCAATCAATGGGTATGTGAATGTAAGGACTTGACCGGCCCATGAAGGGTCTGTCAAGGATTCTTGATACCCCATCATCCCGGTGGTAAAGACGAGTTCACCCTCTCCAAAACCTTCTGCTCCGAAAAGAGTCCCTTCAAATCGGCCTCCATCCGCGAGGAGTAAAATTCCTTCTCCGGAGGCTCTTTTTGGAAGTGAGTCTTTGTCGAGAAGAGCATCGGCTGCATCCGTAAAGCGTGGCGGTTCCTCCACACCGCGATTAAACGAGCCCGGAGCAAAGCCAGAACCCACGCGTTCGCCCCTCGACATCAACATTTGTCGAAAAAGACCATCCATAATGCTTGGCTTTGAATTCCAAGGAAATTACGAGAATAAGTCACTCTAAACGAGTGTCATCAACGTCCTTTCCAGTAAGACTTGGATTGATGACCAATTCTCCACCATCAAGCCTTCTTTCAATTGCCCCACTACCGTACCAACCATCAAGGAAGAGAGCTAATGCAGCAACTTCTGAATGAGGCTGGTTTCCAACAGCAAGATTGTATTGAGATATGTGAAAGACATCTGACGGAACCTTAGCACCACCGACAATGACAACAAGAGGCCGATCTCTACGAATAGTAGGTGTCACTTCTCTAAAGGAAGCTCCGTACATTGTTAGATGAACTGCTACACCAGGCGGGTTTCCATCCAATCCCTGTTCAACAAATCGACGAAGCCAAGCCATTGGGCTCTTGATATGCTCAATCTCCATATTGCCGCCAAATCGCTGATTAACGGATGAAATATTATCCTCCATCTTTTCATCTTCATCTCCTGAAAAAAGGAATTTCTGAGCACCAAGCGCACGGGCAACTAAAGCCAGATGAGTTGTAATTCGTGGATCTCTTCCACGTCGATAACCGAGACGTAAGATGGTGACACCATGCTCGGACATACAGTTGCCTCGTAGACCTCATTGATGAATGATGAGGTTAATCATCCAAGACAGAATCTTGGATTGGTTCAGATGAACGATTAGGAGGTGTTAATTCAATTTCCTCATGTGATTCAAGGAATCGTCTCAACCACAGAAGAAGAGATGCATCAACGATAAGATGTCCACCATAGATTACACCAAGTGAGACCAAGGACAAACGCCCGCTTCTCCATAGTCCTGTTTCGATGGTTAATGAATCTGAGAGTAGAGCGGTTACAATTGGTTCTCCGACGTACAAGGCGACGAAAATGATCATCACACCCGAGATGATTGATGGTACAAGAGAGCCTAATTCACGACTGAAATCTCCAAACACGGAATATAGGAATGCTAAAACCATCACAACTAATGCTACTTGATTGAAATCAAGTCCAAGGAATTTCGACACACCATCATCCATGTTATCTGAACCAGAACTGATGAGTAACCACCAGAACAGGAGTGAAACTGTAATTATTCCAGCTCCCCATTTTGCTCGACTAGAAAGCATATTGAAGATTGCAGGCTTGTCAAAGATATTCATTCGAAGTGCAAGTCGCTCGGCCAACTCGATGTGAGCCTCGCTGATGTTTGTATCAGTCTCGGCAACATCATGTCCACTCATAGAATGGTTGCTTTCTATCTCGGACATGCAAATCCCTTGAGCATGAGCCCTTATGAATCCATCCGTCGTCGGATGCCTAATGGCCAAAACCTCGCGACCCTTTTCTCTCCGCCGAGAAACAGAAAGTCCAGGAATAATGGGAATCCTGAATGCGACTCCTGATTCATTCCATGGTCCTTCAAGACAAGCATCCGTCGATGAGGCCATTTCCAATGGCATATTGATGGTTGAACAAGGATGTGAGATATTGGATATCGGAGGAGAAAGCACACGCCCTGGTTCAAAACCTGTCACATTAAATGAAGAAATTGAACGAGTTATTCCAATAATTGAAGGCCTATGCGAACGACTTGACAATCCATGTATATCCATTGATACAAGAAATGCAGAGGTTGCCAGAAGAGCAATTGAAGCAGGAGCATCGATGATTAATGATGTATCTGGATTAAGAGATCATTCCATGAAGAATCTTGTTCTTGACACTGGCGTACCTGTATGCATAATGCACATGCTTGGTGAACCCAAAACGATGCAAGCAAATCCAGTTTATTCAAATGTTGTAAACGAGGTGTGCTCAGAACTCCAAAAGAAAGCCACAGAACTCATCGATGCAGGACACCCTCCCGAATTGATTTGTCTTGACCCAGGGATAGGATTTGGGAAAACACTTCAGCACAATATCGACTTACTAAAAGCCCATGAACTTCTACGTGGAGAACATAACCTTGCCCTACTTTGGGGAGTTTCTAGAAAATCAATGATCGGACAAATCACTGGCCAAGAGCGAACGGAAGACAGACTCTTTGGAACCTTGGGAGTTGCTGCATATGCACAACAAGAAAACATCGATTGGCTCCGTGTTCATGACGTGCAAGCACATACTGACTTACTTTCAGTGATGCGTAAACTTCGTTAGTTTACGCCTCCCCCAATAAAACCTGCAGCGGCAAACCAAGCTCCGAGCATACTGCCTAAATTTGTCAGGGCAGTAACCAAAAGGACACGCCCTGCGGGATTGCTCCAAAATCCACCAATGGATGTTCCTTTGAGAAATTGTTGCAGATCTTCTGCTGTTGGTTCAGCGATTTTAAGTTGAACATATCCCGCAAACCAACCTGCGGCGAGGGCTGGATTTAACGATGTAATTGGGCTTGCAAGTGCTGCAGTAAGTATTGCGAGAGGATGGCCTCGAGCAATTATGCAACCAATTGCTGCAAAAACGGCATTGAATAATGTCCAAATCGTCAACATTTTCACGATATCGATTGAATCGTTATTCCATAATGAAAAACCTACAAGACCCATCACGATAAGAGGAATTGCAAAGGGAAGAATTTTGCCAACAAGCCCTCTTTTTGGAACCGTTGAAAGTTCGTTCATCTCAGCATCATTAAGCGGAGTATATTCTTCCAACGTGCGAGCGATACCTTTCAGGTGTCCAGCCCCAACGACGACCAACATTTTTCCTTCTGTTTTGGATTTCATAATTCGTTCAGCAATGTATCGATCCCGTTCATCGATAAGCACCTCTCCTGCACCAGGAGAAAACTGTTTCAATTCGTCCATCATCGAAGAAAGGAGATCTGAATCGGAAAGCATTTGTTCAATATCCACTTCCTCATCAAGTTCTTCTTCATCTCCAAAGAGCGAAAAGAGCAGTCGAAAACGTTCTCTCCAGCGCATTTTCTTCCAAGCGCGTTTCATTGTAATTTGAATATCCCTATCAACGAGTGCAACTTCAATTTCAGCAGCTTTGGCCGTTTCAACTGCCGCCAGAAGTTCTGCCCCTGGCTCTTGGCCTTCATTCAAGCCCATGCGTCTTTGTTCCGCACTGAGCATGGCTTGCATGAGTACCATTGGTGCTTTGCCTTCTTTGATGACTCTAAGCAAGCCTTCCTTGTCGAGTCGACGTCCTTCAACCAATGCATCATGTCGTGATTTACACAGTTCAACTCCAACAAGTTCAGGTTGATATTCAGCAATTTGTGTCTTTACTGCCTCTACAGATGCGGTTGCAACGTGGGCTGTTCCAAGCAATCTCAGCGTTGGACTCACATCGATGAACGGAGTAGAGGATGTCAAGACAAGTCCTCCTGAATGAAAATATTGTGAAGCTGTTCAGTCATCATGTCAAGAATTTCAGTTCCTTTTTCATCGACATCTGCAAATTCTTCAAAACCAAGCGTTTCAAACAGAACCTGCCCTCCTGCTAGCCCTTTATGTCCTCCTGCCTGACCCTCGGGGAACTGCTTGGATAGTAATAATCCAAGATGCAGATTTTCTCGTCGGCTTCGTGCAGAGAGCAAAACTTTGTTTCTCTGTATACCATACACAACAACGACATCAGTTCCTTTTGTAGCGAATAAGAAATCAGCGACTTGTGACAGATCGTCTCGACTCTTTAATTGTGGAATCGGCGCAAGGATAAGAGAATCTTCATGTATCTTATTTGCTAAGGCTTGAGTGAACGTATCGAGTGTTTCATGGTTCTTTAGAGGCGCTTCTATAGAAGTTAGTAATTCAGAATCGACCCATGTATTTAGCCACATTAATGCTCGTAAATCAACTGGATTGAATGAACGAGTAAAGGAAAGCGTATCTGTACGGATGCCAAATGAAAGAGCAGTTGCAAGACGTGGAGTCATATCGACGCTCATGTTCATCAAAAGATTCGCAATAAGGGATGATGTTGCAGAGTATTCTGGACGTAGGAAGGCGATATCGGCTGTAACAGGCTTATCGGAGGTATGGTGGTCGATGATGACATGAGGGACACATTCCTCTGGCAAGATATTATTTGCACCAGGTTGATGGAAGTCAACCGTAACGATGCAATCGGCTTCGTTGAGGACATCTTCAAGTTCCCAATCGAGAATAAGTCGACGCAGAGGAATCTCAAGAAGCCGAACCATCGCTTGGTTTTGCTGATGCTCAATCTGACCGCCATGGTAAATTGTGGGTAAATGTCCAAGCGAGGTACAGACGGCTTCCATTGCTAAAGCGGAGGCTAAAGCATCAGGATCTGGATTATCATGACAAAAGATTGCTACTTTGGAACCCTTATCCAATCCTTTGAGATAAGTTTCCAGAACCTTAGCACCTGCATGCCGTTCCCAGGAACGGATTTTCTCTCGATAAGCAGCAGCAATGATTTCATCCGTATCAATGCCATCAACTGAATCATCGATACCTTCTGCTTCAGTCGTGAGTAGAGGGACTTCTGGCCATCGACTGCGAAGCGCTAGCAAAGGAACTGAATCGATGAGGACTTCTGCATCAACGAGGATCACAGCTGTTGGATGGTGTCCACTGTCAGGTAATTCTGCAGCGGCCATCTGAGAAGGAAGTGGGAGTACTTCACATTCACCAACATCTTCAACGATTCCCATTTGAGAAGCAAGTCCTATGATTCTTGTCAGCCGTCTCTTCGAGCACCAACGAGCCAACTCAATGGCGAGAGAACTGTGACCGATTACGAGGAACATCCATGACTCTCCATACAATCAACTTGAGTTGATTTGTTGAATCCATACACTCAGAAGGAAATCTTGACGTTCTCTCGCTCGATTCCTTGGACTTCGAAAAGGTCTCGACGTACACAGCCTTTCATTCCTGCAACAATATTTGTAGGAATCATTTGAATTGCTGCATTGAAGTTTGTAGCAGATGCATTGTAGAACTCTCTTCGGTCAGCGACTTGGTTTTCGAGAGCTACAAGTTGCTTCTGGAGTTCTACGAAGGAGGCGTTTGCCTTCAGATCAGGATATTGTTCTGCAACCATGTTGATTCGAGGGATAAGGCCTGCAAGTGTGCTTTCTGCTGCTCCAACACCCTTTACATCTCCTTGAGCCAATGCACCAGCCGCTGCTTGGCGTGCTACTGCAAATGCATCAAAGATTTCTTTTTCATGGGATGCGTATCCCTTAACTGTCTCAACAAGATTTGGAATCATGTCGTAACGTTGCTTGAGCAATACATCGATATCAGCCCACGATTTGTTCACGTTCTCTTCAAGTCGAACCAATCGATTCCATGTTGAGAAGAACCAAATCAAAAAGACAAGGAAGAGGAATCCACCGACGGCTAAACCAATTATCATTGCAGACATGTCTTCAACCCTAACACCAAACCATATGAAAGTATTGTAAAACTCCGCTGATATGATATGCAACAACAATTTCCAACACTCATGGACGCTTTGACAATTGCCTTGGTTCTCCTCGGCAGCGCGTTCATTGGCTTCTTGTTCGCACCACTCGGATTAGGTGGAGGATTGCTCTTCGCACCACTTCTTCATTATGGGGCAGGATGGGAAATCGATGGAGCATTACTGATCGTTTCTCTCGGCTTGTCTGGCACAGTAGCGTATGGATCAGGATTACGGCACAGGAAAGAAGGTTTTTTTTCTGATATACGCCTCAAAGAAAGCCTCGTTGGAGCGTTACCTGGAGCGATAGTCGGGGTTGTTCTTGTCGCCTACTTAAGTGGATCATTTGATGTATTATTCAAGACACTGAGTCTTGGATTTATCACATGGGCTATCATCAAAACAATACGTTCCCGTAGCACAAAGGATACTGTGGAGGAAAGCGTTTCGACAATACCATTGCGGATTGGCGTTGGTATTGGAGGCATGTTATCATCGGTTCTGGCAATAGGAGCCGGTGCAATCTATGTCCCCGTACTCAGAACATACGGTTCACTTCAATCTCGAAAAGCAATTGGGACGAGCCTCCACATCATGATGTGCGTGATTCCATTGTCAATTATCGCCCATCTATTCGCATTGAACGAAGGTCAGTGGGAGGTTTTAGAATCAAATATCCTCCTCATCCTACTGTTGCCATTTGTTGTGATTACAGCAGCTAATATTGGAGCAAGGGTTGGTATTGCCAAGGTTTCAGAAAAGCGTATCATGCAAGTGTTCGTTGCAATTCTATTCATTATCGGAATTCGATATGTGTTTGACCTGACCAATCAATTGTTCTAATCAGGAAAAGATGGCTTGATTGATCTCATCAAGAGTAACGGAACAAAACTCACCTTCATCCAGATTGAAATCCTCTAATTGCATTCCTTCAGTACCGAGTCGATGCAGTTGCGTGACGTGATTATCAAGTGTGGTGAACATCCTTCGAATCTGTCGTTTCTTACCCTCATCGATGGTAAGTATTGCACATGATTTATGCTCTAATTCGATTGTTGCTGGACGGGTTCTAAACTGTTCTCTTGAACCATATTCAACAACTGAAACAGAAACTCCATTGCGTATTGACTTGAGTTGCCGCTCAGTAATTTTAGATTCTGTTTCAACACGGTATGTCTTCCTAATCTTCTTTTCAGGATCCGTAATCGAGTGAACTAACTTTCCATCAGTTGTCACCAAAAGAAAGCCTGTTGTCTCTTCATCAAGTCTTCCAACAGTAACCAATGCCTCATAGACGGAGGGTTCTACTGCGTTTCGAAAGAGTTCATAGATCGATCTCTTATTCAATTCAAGTTCTTGTGAATTTAATCTGGAACAGATGTAACCTGCTGGCTTGTTGAGAAGAAAATAAACATCATTGGATGGGAGGAATAATTCTTTTCCTTTGTATTTCACTGAACGTTTCGCAGGATTGAATTCGTAAGCAATATTCTTGACAATTGAATCATTGATTGTCACGTCGCCATCCCAAATTGCTTTTTTGACATCACCTTTTGATGAAAACTCCCCGCATTTGGAAAGAAATTGATGGAGTCTAAGCTTCATTATTCAACGGTGCGTATGATTTGTTCATAGCAGTTCCTCTAGGAACGAGCATTACAGTGTCTTCATCAGTCCTAACTTGAGCAAGACAGCATTGAGCAGCCAATTTTATGCCGTGCCCACTCAGGTCGCTTCTTGAACCACTTCTCTTCATATTCGGACTGTTCATCGTACGGATTTTTTAGCAACGTGTAGAGTTCCTCGCAAATAGAGACATCTCCAGACTCCGCCGCATCAATTGCTAACTGAGCCATCCAGTTTCTGAGAACATATTTCGGATTTGAAGAAAGCATTGCTTCTCGTTTGGGTTGGGACTGTACTCGACTCCACCACACAGAGAGCCACGTGTTCCATTCATCGGTTGGAATCGCCGTTTCATCATAAAATGCCTCAGTTAAGGAAACGACAGTGGGCTCTTCAATCGAGGATAACAAACGGAAGAAGAGCGTCATGTCGGTTTCAACCCGTTGAAGTAATTCGTTAAGATCACGAATCAACGTTTCATCTTCCGGCCTAAACTCGTCGAGACCAAGTTTACATGCCCACATCTCATTTTGAAACGCAGCATATGCATTGGTATATCCATCAAGGACATCATGCAACAATTCAGGCTCATCCATGAGTGGAACCATTGCTTCGAGTAAACGAGCAACATTCCATGCACCAATTTGTGGCTGTTGTCCGTATCGATAGCGGCGAGTTCGCAAATCCGTTGTGTTGGGCGTCCATCCTGGATTGTAATCTTCTAGCCATCCATATGGACCATAGTCAATGGTAAGCCCGTGGATTGACATGTTATCTGTATTCATCACACCGTGAACAAACCCAACACGCATCCAATGCGAGATCATCAAGGCAGTTTGTTCGGCGACATGATTGAGCCAATTCACTCGACCCGCATCGTTGGAAATATCATACCCAGGGAAATGCCGGTCTACGGTGTGTTGAAGTAATGATTTGAGTGTGGATATATCACCCATTGCTGAATGAATTTGAAAACTTCCAAAACGAATGAAACTCGGTGCAACTCTGCAAACGACTGCTCCTTGTTCATACGCTTGATTACCGTCATACATCATATCCCTGAGAACCATTTCTCCTGTTGAGACCAAAGAGAGGGCTCGGGTTGTTGGAACACCAAGATGGTGCATTGCTTCACTGCATAAGAATTCTCTAATCGAGGAGCGTAACACAGCTTTTCCATCTGCAAATCGTGAATAAGGAGTTTTTCCTGCTCCTTTCAATTGCAATTCAAGTACTTCATTTGGAAGTTGAACTTCACCAAGAGTAATAGCTCTTCCATCGCCAAGTTGTCCTGCCCAATTACCGAATTGATGGCCGCCATATCGTTGTGCGTAGGGGTCCATCCCTTCCACGGTTCCCCCCCCGCCAAAGACAGTTTCATCAATTGAATCAAGGCCTAATTGTGTCACCATTTCAGAGGATGAAAGTAAGAGTTTAGGATCGGGTGCAGGAGTAGGTTGAACGCGAGACCAACATGCTTCTGGAACCTGACGGGCTTGGCCACCAATTTCTGAATCACCTGGAGTTTCATCGAGAAAACGACGAGTCCAATCAAGTGATTCGAGGGTGCCCATGAGCAACTGACCTATGGCCAAGTCTTGAATGTGTCACTCAAGCCAAGAGGGTTTATGCTTGGAATCCAGGGAAGTACTGCGCCGTGTAACTTGCAGCAGATTCAGGAGGATATCCTTGAGCAATCAACCCATTGTAATATTCTCTGGCAGGATCAGGTTGAGGAGTAGGTGGTGCGACTGCAGCCTGAGCATATGTTTGAGTCTGTGTTGGTTGAACGTATGGATTCTGTTGTGCCGCTGGCATAACCACTTGTTGCTGCATTGGTTGATGCATTCCCATATTTGGAAGTTGTTTCGCCACATCTGCTCCATCTCTCTTTCGAGTCATCATGAAACCTAATCCAGCGAGAACAAGCACAACAAGACCATACACAACGAGCATTAGAGGGCTAGCAAAGAAGTTCTCTTCATCAGACTTTATCGGTTCAGGTTCTACAAATATGTGAGTGGATGGATCGTCTATGTAAGCATCAGCCCCATCTGCAAGTGTCCAATTTCCATCCGGGTCTGAATATCCGTCTCGATCAGTATCGAGGCAACCAAACCTATCGAATTTCGACAGGCCATAGACATCAGGACAACTGTCTCCTTCGAATCCATTAATCTCATCACCATAGCCATCATCATCAGTATCGAACCATTGAGTAGGTTCGAGTCTAAACTCATCTGCTCCGTTTACTACGGTCCATGAGAGTTCAGGGTCGGAGCGGCCATCGCCGTCAGTATCCGTACAGCCAAGTCGATCAATTGTTGAATTACCTGCAATGTTTAGACATGCATCTGGATCTACACCAGATTGGTTGTCCCCATAGCCATCACCATCAGCGTCAATCCATTGAGTTGGTTCGCTAGGGAATGCGTCTTGTACATCCCACCATCCATCTCCATCTGAGTCTGGACAGCCAAGAATTCCATTTTGCCAACTTGTCCCAGGTTGCATTGGACATGCGTCTTGATCGGTAGCACCAGTGATGAGTTCACCAACCCAATTTTCGGGCCGGTCGAACCATGTTTCATTTCCGTAATTGTCTCCAAAGCCATCCTCATCAAAGTCTGACCATTGTGTAGCATCGCTCGGGAATGCATCAGCACCGCTATCGACACCCCATCCTGCAGTAGGAGTCGAAAGGCCATCACCGTCAGCGTCAACGCAGCCAAATCGATCTACAGTAGAGGTTCCAGGAGTATCTGGACAAGCATCTGCTGGAGTACTTCCGAGATTGTCTCCATAGCCATCATCATCTGTATCACTCCAGACAGTTGGGTCAGTAGGACGATCATCGATTGTATCAGCCCAGCCATCTCCATCTCCATCAGGACAAGCATTGAGCCCGCTAGCAGTGGAATTTCCGGCTTCATTAGGACAGTCATCGGTCGTATCTGACCACATATCTCCATCTGAATCAAGACACCCGTCCGTACCCATCGTAGAGGTACCAATCACTGTTGGACAATCGTCCGCAGCGTCTTCAAAGCCATCTCCGTCATCATCTGTATCTTCATCTGAATCTCGGCATCCATCGCCATCGATATCGGTTGTCGAATCAGAAACCCATGAAGGGCGTGGTGGTGAATAACTTGTTCTTGGACATGAATCTACGCCATCTGCAACTTGATCATTATCATCATCAGTATCTTCTGTTGAATCATCTTTACATCCATCATTATCCCAATCTGTTGATGAGGCTGGGTCGTTAAAGTCACGAGAACTCGTCCAATTGAATTCACCGCCACGAGGACAATTGTCCGGGAAATTATCAGTCAGACCGTCGTTGTCATCATCTGAATCACATGCATCTCCTTCTGAATCACCATCGGTATTTGCCTGATCTGAATTTGAGACAGTAGGGCAATTATCTGGAGCCGAGTCTAAGACTCCATCGCCGTCAGTATCTTTGAGAGAAGACGGGTCGAAGATCCATGCGTAAACATCGCGAAGTCCACCAGAAGTTACTTGCGTGCCCTTGTGAGTCATAGACCCTGAGAAGGCACCTGTAACTCCGATGTAATCAGAACTATTCGATGCCATAGCAAATACATAATCATATTGTACTCCGCCAATTCGTTCAATCCAATCAACAGCTCCATTCGAAGAAAGGCCGACAACAAATCCATCATCATTTTGATTTGAAAGTGATTTCGATCCAGCATAGAATGTCGCAGTTAGATATCCTCCAAAGATAACGCCACCATTGGAAGTAATCGCCATGCCTTGTGGTTCATCGGTTGAACTTGTTCCTGCAACAGTAGCCCAACTATTTGCTTGATTAGTGGCACTCTTGGCAATGAAAATATCATTCCCTCCATACGTAGCAGTTGCTGTCCAACCACCACTTGACAAAGTTCCTCCAAATGTTCCTGAGAGGTAGGTGTCACCTGCTCCATCGACTTTAATCTGTAAGACGAGCGTAGATTGACCACTTGTACCCATCCCAGTTGTCCCTAATACTGCTCCATTAGGATCGACTTCAATGATAACTGCGTCAAGATTTCCAACTGCAATGTATGTATTTGACCCCCATTGGGAAAGCCCATCAGTATAAGTTGCTAGTTTTACGCCGTTACCTGGAGTAATTGCCATGTCTAAAACGCTGTCTGCGCCAATGCCTCCACCATATATCACCCAACTAAGAGTGCCTTGATTACCATCGAATTTAGCAAGGTAAACGTCCTGACTTGTTGCATTCAAACTCATTCCACCAAAATCGGTCTCTCCTTGGAATGTACCTGTCAAAAAGAGATTACCCATCATGTCAACTTGCATAGCTGATGTAAGGCTATTCTCTCCACTACCATTGACGAGCGTTGTGAACCCTTTGGCCCACATCCAATTACCCATTGGGTCGGCTTTTGCAATGAAACCCTCAGCGTGATAATTTGGATTGAGATTTGAGATAAGGGTGTTTGGATTAGGTGCGCCAAAAGCAATTTCTCCATAAAAATATCCAGATACAAAAATTTCACCAGCCATGCCTACAGTGATGTCTGTTAGAAAAGAAATTCCTCCGCTACCATAAAGGTGATTAGCCCCAATAAGATTCGACCAAGCACCTTTGTCGTCCATCATTGCAAGAAAGAATTCGTTTGCATACGGTGAAGATGGTGACAAGGTTTTGGTTCCATAAGTTAATGTTGAATTGTATTCAGAACCAATGACCCAACCTCCATTTGGAAGAGCTTCGATATGTTCTCCATCTTCGTTATTTGCTCCACTACCAGCAGCGAGAATAGAGGTACTCAAAGAGCGACCAGAAGTAAGCAGTGGTTCATCGAAACTCAGATCTTCTTCCGGTAGTACTTCAGCAGGAGTAGGCTGTTGAATTACGAGAAGGGATGTCAGCATCAAGGCTGTCAAAAGTAGGGCTGTTGCTGCATTAACATGCGTGCGCATGTGTAAGCCATAACCTTAACAGACATCAAGCCTTTCATTTATCGATTAGACAAATCAGGACATATTGTCATCGAGTTGGAGCAATTCACTATCACCTGCATCAATAACACAGAGAGTTGAGATAGGGAATGGCTTACCACAAGCAACACCTAGATCACGATTGACGATAAATGCTTGATGCACTGTTACTTCTGGATGCTTTGCCCGAAGGTCATCGATGTAATCCGTTGGGCAATTAGCGGCAACGACCACTAATCTTGCATCCCCTCGTACACAAGCATCGAGAGTTTGTCGTTGTCCAAAAAGTAGGCTACCAGTTGTAATTGCTGTCTTTAATTGTCGGCTTAGATCCATTTTACTTCCTCCATTCTCCACATGTGTTTCTCATGGTTGGAATCATTCCTCAGGGATGTAGAACAACTCAACACTACCTGTTCCCAGGGAAATTGGTTGTCCAACGATAATGTTCTCTGCAACACCAGTGAGACGATCTGTTTCACCAATGATACCTGCTTTGAGCAAGTGATTAACTGTAACTTCGAACGCAGCACGTGCAAGAATACTGTGCTTGGTTCCCGATACACCGTGTCGGCCAATCGCACGTACTTCACCTTCAGAGGTCATGACGTCTGCAACCATCAAAAGGTGGCGAACGTCGACTTCAAGACGAGCACTGAGCAGAGTTGCTTCAAGTTCGTTGATAATCGCTTGACGAGCAGATTCGATACCAAGGTAATTGAAAATCTCGATGATGTTGTTCGTGTATGTACGAGAACGATCGATTGATTCAATTTCGCTTACTCTTGAGAGATTGGAACCAATGGTGGAAAGATAGTATTCATTGTTTTTATCATCATATTGGACGTTTGCACGCTCAATGCTAGGAATACCCTTCAAACGCATGTCACGAATCTTTTCTTCAAGTTGTAGAAGCATGGTGTAGGACGGAGGATTATCCTGCAATTCAGCAAGATCTTCTTCGTTGTGAACACCAGGAATAATGGTAAGTGTACCTGGATTCTTTTCCTTATCAGCTTGTACGTAGAGGCGAAGTGCTCTTTCGAGTTTATCCTTGACTTCCATACCCGTCATGTTCTTCTGCTTGAGATTCCCTTTGTTCAACTTGAGAACAAGTCGTCGCTGAGCAACGTCTGTTTCAATTTGAGAAATGTTCGCAGTCGTTGTAATCTCAAGAGATGCAGCAAGTTTCTGTGCTTCTTCAGGAGAGTTCTTGTCTGGCATCAAACGAATGATCATGGTCGGTGTACTCGGAACCTTACGCGCATCGACAATCTCGATGATACGAGGTAGACCTTGAGTGACGTTGACCGTAGCAACACCCGCATAGTGGAACGTACGCATGGTCATCTGTGTACCTGGTTCTCCAATTGATTGAGCGGTGATAATACCTGCAGCTTCGAATGGATCGATACTGGCTTTGTCCAGAGCAGCGTATGCATCATTAATGACTGTGGAAGCTTGCTTCTTTGTCAATTTCTTAATTCCACGATCGTGGATTGCAAGAGTCATGTCGTGGATGATTTTACCACTGAATCGGTTTGTACCCATGTCATCAACTGCTGCATGAAGAGCTTGGAAGACTTTGTCATCTGCAAGTTCATCGTCAAAAGAGCGAAGTTTCTTCTCAACGTTATAGACATCGAGATCGACTGCTGTCTTTGCACGAGAGCGGGTTCGAGTTCCTCTAGCACGCATCTTACGAACTTGAGTAACTGGACCTGTCGCTTCAGAGCCGCTTGCGCGGTTCTTCTTCATTGCACCGTCAATTGTTCCACGAATTGTGGCAGAGGTTTCTGAATCAGTTTCACATATCTGAGCGATTTCTTGTGCAGTGAGGATCTTTACATCATCCCACTTACGATCGTTTGCTAGTGTGTGAGCAAAGTTTTCTGCAATGCCCAAATCCATGAGCTTCTTCTTGGTTGCACTCTTAACGACCATCAGTTGTCACCTCCATCGTAATCGACTTCAGTAGACTCATCGTCCCAAGCACCAAGGTCGTCTTCACGCTCTTCGCGTTCTAGACTTTCACGGGTAACGACTGTTACTCCATCAGTACCAAGGGCGCCGTCGATGATAACATCGATATTGAAAGCGGATCCATGAACACCACGGCTTGGGTCAATTCCATCTTCTCCATAGGAGAATTGGATAATACGGTTTGCAGTGTTTCGAACAGAGAGCATGTCATCGTTGAAAACCTTGAGATCATCCATTGCGTTAATCAATCGGCGTTGCATGTATCCGGACTTGGACGTACGAACCGCTGTATCGACAAGAGATTCTCTTCCAGAGACGGAGAGCATAAAGAACTCAGTTGGCTCAAGTCCACGCTTGAAGGAACCGGAGATGAATCCACGGTCTTCTGCACCACGTCCTCCACGCTTGAAGTGAGGGAGTACACGGTCGTCATATCCACGTTCGAGACGCTTTCCACGAACCTTTGCTTGTCCAATCGAACCAGCCATCATGTTCAGGTTATCCATTGAACCACGGGCACCGGAAATCGCCATGTTTACAGCTGCGTTTGTTGAACCAGATTGGTTCAATTCATTCTTCGCAACGTCACCAGCAGCTTGCTTTCCTTCATCGAGCATAACCATGATGTTCTCTTCAAGAGTTTCACGCATTGTTCGACCAGCACGAGGCTCGTACTTTCGAGGATCTCCCTTAGCAGATTCAAAGTGTGCAAGTTCTTTGTTAACAAGTTCGCCAGCTTCAGCGTTTGCTGCATGGATAGCATCAAGCGCCTCTGCGGTCAAATCTTCGTCATCAATACCTGTTGTAAATCCAAGAGATGTACAAGCTGCGATTGAAAGTCGAGTAAATTCATTAAGGAATTGCGCTCCTTTTTCTGAACCATTTGTTTGAACAATAGCGTCCAACAAACGACCGTCTTCAGCACCAATAGCACGCTTGTCGAGAGTTCCTGTAACGTTTCCGTTTCGGACGTGAACTTCATCACGGCTTCTGGACATGAAGTGGAGATTGATGTTGTCCGGGATAATCAGGGAAATCAAATCGTGACCTCTGAATGCATCCTTTCCATTTTCATCTTTGATAATCTCAGGCAGTTCTCCTGTGTAGTCAATACTTCCGAGCATCTCAAGACCATGGGACTTGAGTACGGTCGTTCCTGGACGTGAAAGAAGGTAAGCACCAGAAATGTGATCGTGTATACCACCAATAACCGCTCCACCATAACGAGGTGTTAGGATGTGCTCTTGCACTCTCATCAGAATCTTTGCTTCTGCACGTGCTTCTTCAGACTGAATAACGTGAAGGTTCATCTCGTCACCATCGAAATCAGCGTTGTAAGGAGTACATACTGCGAGGTTGAATCGGAATGTATGTCCTTCCATAACACGTACTTCGTGAACCATCATCGACATTCTGTGAAGAGATGGTTGTCGGTTGAAGATTGCAACGTCTCCATCGATCAGGTGGCGTTCTACTTGCATACCTGGCTTTGGATTGCCACGAACGTCGAGAGTCGAGAGTCGATCTTCGTTAGGTGTTGGCATACCGTATTCATCTTCAGGGCTACCACAGTGAGGGCAACGAATTTCAAGATGTTCTGGGAACGGTTCAGGGTCAGGATTGTCTGCTTGACCAAGTTCGTGCAACCATCGGTAATGAAGAACTGCACGAGGATCGTCTTCAGGCAGAGGATGACCGTGTTCGTCTTCTCCACGGAGATTCCGAAGCGTTGCTTCATCATCTACCGCATAGGTAACTTCGTCGAGTCCACTTCCTTCGAGGTTCTGGATTTCACGAACAACTAAACCTGGCAAAAAGTTTGGTGCAAAGAGAACTTGGTTCAATCCATATGCTAGTCCAGGATATGGTTCTCCCTTCAGTGCATCTCCAGAGTGGCATTCAGGATTGTGACATCGGAAACCAGCATTGATCAAACGGCTTCGAGGGTTGATTCGAACACGTCGACCGTCACCACGAACGATGTAGTTAACACCTGGATGGACATCAGGACCACGTAGAATCATTTGTCGCATCTGTTCTCTGTTACGAAGAGTAACACGAATAGGTACGGTCAATTCCTTTGCAACCTTCTTAGGAACACCAACTTCGTTGATTCCAAGGTATGGATCAGGAGAGATAACGGAACGTGCACAGAAGTTAACACGCTTACCGGATAGGTTGGAACGGAAACGTCCTTCCTTACCCTTGAGTCGTTGTGTCAGAGTCTTCAGTGTACGGCCAGATCGGTGTCGTGCAGGAGGGATACCAGATGTTTGGTTATCGAAGTAGGTTGTAACGTGGTACTGGAGAAGTTCCCAAAGATCTTCAACAATCAACTGAGGTGCACCAGAATCACGGTTCTCTTGCAAACGTTGGTTGATACGTAGAACGTCAACAAGTTTGTGCGTCAAGTCGTCCTCTGATCGGTCTCCACTATCAAGTGTAATCGATGGTCGAACGGTAATAGGAGGAACCGGTAGAACCTTCAAAACAGTCCATTCTGGTCGGTTTTGCTTATCCATTCCAATGAAAATCAAGTGTTCTGGTGGAATGCTTGCAAGCCACTCACGAACGTCACGAGGATTCATCTTTCTCTCAGTCTCTTTTCCACCGGTTGTAGCATTCTCAGTCTTCTCCTTGAATGTGGTTGGCTTGTCGAGACGGATTTCTCCTTGGAGAGCTCCACAGTGCATACAAGTACGTCGGTTCTTTGCAGATGCAATCTTCTCGACTTCCTTGATGATGCTTGAGAATTCTGTTGAACCAACACCGTGCTTGGTGATGATATCGCGGATACGAGATCGGTAGTAATCCTGTTCAGAGAGTTCTGGGTTCGAAGGGTGTGTTTCCTTTGCAGAGTGAAGGAGAACGTGACTGCAAGAGTTACATGTCGACTTCAATGCTGTCTTGATGAGGTTTACGAAACCGATGTGAATGACCGGAAGTTCAAGTTGAATATGTCCAAAGTGCCCAGGTGATTCGTCATACTTACAGTTGTCAGTTGGACAAACCAAACCAGGTTCGATAACACCCATGTGAGAATCCATCAATCCTTGGTTATATGGGCGCCCATCATCCTTGTAGGTATCCGGAGTTTTGACTTCCACAGATGACATCTTACGGATTTCACTCGGGTCCATCAAGCTGAAGCGAATTTGTGCAATTCGCTTTGGGATTAGTGTTGTTCTTCGGCTCATCTTCGGTCCTCCAGTTCTAGTCTCATGGCAACCCCGAGACTCTTCATTTCATCCAGTAGAAGTTTGAATGCATAGGAAGTCTGTACCTTGTAGACTTCCGCTCCATCTCCATGAACTGGACTGACGTAGGTTCGGCGTTTTGGATCGTACCATGCAATGTGCCCAGATTGAGCACATACAAACATGTCAATTCCGTCAGAC
>NHFS02000072.1 GCA_002171315.2 Euryarchaeota archaeon TMED117
AATTTTGTTTCAGATGGCCCTGCATACATCCCATTACCAGGTGTTGATGCATCACAAGAATCTCCAATCCGAAGAACTCCAACAGAATTTGTTTCAGATGGTATAGCGAGTATTCCTTTGCCAGAACTTCCCGAATTTGAGGAGGAACCAGTGGAGGTTCCTGAATTACCTGACCTCGATTCTTTATTCGATGAGCCTGTAAAAGAAGTACCAGAACTTCCAAATCTCGATGATTTGTTTTGAATAATGGACGAGAGATTCAAAAGAACTGGGCGTGAGGGATAATTATGCAATGGAGCGAATTGTATGACCTTCACTCTCATACGACGCATAGTGATGGTTCACTGAGCGTTGAAGCACTCGCTAAGAATATGGCATCTGAAGGCGTTAAGGTTTGGTCCTTGACCGATCATGACACCATCTCTGGATGGACGGAAGCAAAAGCTTCAGCACTCGAACACGGGATTGAATTTGTACCAGGTGTCGAGTTGACATGCGATGTAGAATTGCCATGGGATGAGGACATACTTTCTCAATCAGGTCGAGATAGAAGTCCAACATCTTGGCATTTACTTGCATATTTCCCTTACGATCCAAATCCAGAAGGTCTTCGATTGTTCAAAGAATGGCTTGAACCGTTGCAAGATGACAGAGTTCCTCGTATGCTTGAAATGATCCAATTGGTCAACGGTTTCGGAATGAAAATCGAAGTGGATGATGTGCTTAGTCGGGCCAAAGGAAGTGTAGGACGCCCACATTTAGCGCAAGCGATGATCGATGCTGGACATGTAAGTTCAATGAATGAGGCGTTTGATTTGTGGCTTGGAGACGGACGTCCATGCAGTGTTGTTCGACCAAAGCCGTCACTTGCAGAGGCCACTCGTTTGGTTCATGCTGCTGGAGGCATTACTTCGCTAGCACATCCTCGTTACTATGGTGTTGATTACCAACGACTCGTTCAACATCTCAAAGAATCAAATGTTGATGCTATTGAGGCCTTTCATCGTAGTCATTCCGACGAAGAGCGCCACTCCATCTGGCAAGCCGCAACCAAGGCAGGATTGGGTGTGACCGTAGGTTCAGACTTTCACACACCTGCTTGGGGTCATCGCCCAGGCCACATGCCTGTTGTAGAATCGTCTCTTCCAGTTCTCATCTCTTCGGCAATAAACGGTCAATAATGAGTGATAATTCGAATAAGAGAATAATTGGCAGTGCTACTAAGAATAGCGAAAGTGGGTCCGGTGGAGAGAACATTGCACCGACCAAAAATGAACAGAACCAAATGTGTTTTCGATACATTGTAATCGTTTTTGGTTCAACCATGCCTACTCGTAATGCGAGCATTGTAACAACCGGTGCTTGGAATCCAATGGCTGATGCAATCGCTAAATTAAGGATAAAACCAACATATGCCCCCAACTTCCATTGTGTCGAAAGACCTGCCTCTTGTGCATCAGTACTCAGATATTCGAGAAGCATCGGCGTGAGTAATTCCCATGCATAGATGATTCCTAAAAGGGCTAGGGATATGCTAGAAGCAACAGAGAGAACCATTGTTAAAGACGGCATTGGTACTTTCACATCTAATTCTGCAACTCTCGCTTTGACAACTGGATGCTTTACACCTCTGAGTGATGCCTCAATGATTAGGAATGTGAATGCAAGGAAAAGTCCTAAGCTTGCTGATAGTTGGATCTGTAACATAATAAATTCAACAGGTGATGTTACGATAACATTGACGTCATTTGGTAGTCGCTGTTCATCAATAATCCACTTAATGATGCTTTTAGCGATTGGGAAGCCAGCGATTAATCCCGCTAAGAAGAGGCCGAATAGAGCAAAAGCCCTTTTTCGGAGGTGGATTCTAATTGAGGATAGGAGTTCTCCACCGGGAGAATCCATCAATTCCGACACAGCGTCTTCGAGAGATGTCTTGGACGCCATGTTAAGCCCACGAGATGCCTCCCAATAAGGGAATGCTCATTCCTCTTCCCAAGCATGGGACGGTGTGGAATCGTACCAATTCCTTCCATTTTGGCTTAATCGCAACAATCTGTATATGACAAAACCAGTGATGTAAAGTGATGGCATCGATAGAGCAACCGCTTTGTTCATCGCACTAGAGGACTCATCATATTCTGAGATAATTTGAACTTCCATCACGCCATCATCACCGCTATGGTGGAGGAAGATAAACGTAAACACATTTGGTGAAATAAGACGCAAATCAATTTTTTCACCAGGTAAAAGTGATGCAACACAAGCGACTTTCTGAGTACAATGTTCATTTGCTAAACCTTGCATAGTATTCCAATCGACCTTGAAATCCTCAAATCCAGGTTCTGCAAGTTCAACTGTGATGATGACGTACTCAAGGGTATGAGAACTGTCCATGTTATTGATCGTCGTCATCACCGACAACTCAGGGCCCATCTCATGAATGAGGTCATGGACGGTGTCCCCAGAACCAAGTCTGAATGATGCTTGGTCATCGTTTGTAGAGTCTTGATAATTGATAGCTCCCATTATTGCTGCCATCATGAGAAGGAAAATTGTGCCTTCTACAAAGATGTGTTTTCGTACCTTCTCTTTGGAGACTCCCTTGAGCATAGGGCCGAAATCATTTCTCAAACGAGGCTGCAAATGATGGATAAACAGTGCCCCTATGCCACCTACAAGAAGGCCAAGAGGTATGTCAGTAACCCAGTGTATTCCTAGATAGAGGATTGCGAAAATGAATACGATTGTATTGATGAGAATGAACATATGGTAGCGATAATGTCTCCAATCCTTCATCTCAATTCCTTTCTCTTTCACATGAAGATAATTCAACATCAATATGCCAAATGGAATCGCAACGTGAAGGGATGGGACTGCATTGTCAAGTGGGTCATGGGTGGCATAGAATGTGGAATACATTCCATCATGATACAACAACGCATCCATGCCAGGAATCCATGATGAGGTGACTTCAACATTGAAAAAGAGATAATACGGTACTGCAAGTGCATAGATCAGAAGATAATTCATCGTCACTTTATCGGTCATGTCTCGATCACTTGTGTAAGCATAATACACAGTTGTCACGTAGATGAGGAAGAGATACACAAAGAGGTAGTGAAAATTTAGAAATGCGGTGAGGACATCATTCTCAAATGCGTTTTGAATCCATAAGACAAAATTTCCTTCGAGTGCGTGAACGGAATCAGTCCAGTGTCCAACAGTTGATTTTATTGGCTCATTTAATCGATCGGTCAGGCCTTTCCAATTGATGATGACGATGTATCCCATCGCATGAATGTAATATCGTTGTTCGTGAATTGTTTGAACCCATTTGCCAAATGGCAAGCGTGATGATTTTTGATTCAAGGAGAAGATATAGCAGACAACTGGAGTCAAAAGCAGTATCATGCTCATCATGATTGTCCATGGACTCATAGTCACCCTGCGAAGATTGCTCATATAGAGGTTTTACTAACTATGACCAATAATGTGGTTAATTGAACTCGCCATCGTTGAGCGGGGATTGAAAAAGAGGAATCGTTTAGGTTGCATGAAACCGATGTATGTTCAATCTCCAGAGAATACGCTCTCAAGTCTCGTTCATGGTATGCGTCTGTTCGATGGAATTGAATTTGATATTCGTCTTACAAGCGATAATCAAGTCGTGGTACATCATGATCGAACCGTTTCAGTCGACCCTCACAGGCTATCGGGACGTTCACCTCATGTTGAAAATTGGACGTTAGACGAACTTCAGGAGTTTGGATTCTGCTCATTTGAGCAACTATTGGAACATTCTGAGATTCAGAGTGCAGTTCAGGAAGAAGGTAAAGTCCTCGTTGTAGAAACAAAACGTCCTAGCCTGAAGGTTAAGCGTTCAGGTGGACTTTTTGCTCGTAAGAAACATGATCTACACATGGGGAAAACGATGCATCATGCTGAACAACTTCTTGAGCAATATGCAATTCCACTCGATTCAATCGTTCACTACGCTTTTCATTCTCGAATGGATATGGCTACAAAATATGGTGGTGTGAAAGGTCCATGGTCGTCTCTAAGACCAAACATCCGTCCTTTCGGAGGGAGAAGGACACATCGAACATTGGCATTGCCTGAGTTCGTTTCAAATTCATTTAATCGCTTGAAGAAGAAACATCAAAAAAATGGTTCACCAATGATGCCATGTGCTATTGAATACCTCGTACCACCTGCTAATCGTGTTCCTATTGGGAAAACAGTTGGTTTGCATGGAAAACACCTCGAGACCTTGACGAAACAGCGACAAGGATTCCCTGTTTATCTTTGGCCAGTTAAGCCACATCAGGAACATTCCGTACTCAATGCAGGCTTATCAGCACTCACGGATTACAGCGATCCTGAACTTACATGGTTGCCCAGTGGGCATCCTCGGTGGCAACAACCAGCAACTCTTCCTCTCGATAAAGGACAACAATTATTGCTCAATGAAACGGATGAAGACAATCATCATTCCGTCCTCTCAGAACTCAAAAACGATGTCTGTCCATGGAACGAGGCTGATGTGTCCCGTCGTCGTGAATTGCTCTCGTACTGGAAAACAAAATGGAATTGGCAACTCTCTATTGATGAGATGATCAATCACTCAATGGCCAGCAAGAGCATGCCATGGGAATTTGTTCGAATGATTGGGCATCGTGGTTCTGGGAAAACACAACGACCAGTGCTGTGAACTTATTCACTTTCGTGATGCTTCAAATGGTTCTTTGCATCTCTACGCAAAAAGGGTCCATACAATGCAGGAAGAAGTGTAACGCTTGAGATCATTGCCAAACTGATTGCTACGATGAATACCTGGCCAAACAATCGTAATGGAAGCAATCCTGAGAAGTTTAGAATCGCAAATCCACCCGCTGTACTTAGAGCAGCTCCAAACATTGCTCTTCCAGTCGTAGCTGTGGTCTTCGAAGTCCATTCTGCGATGTCTTTCTCAGGATGCAGTTCCGCTTCCTCTTCTAATCGAATGACATAGTGAACTGCATAATCAACTCCTAATCCAAGCGTAAGTGCTCCGATTGTAACGGTTTGAGAATTCAATTGATATCCTGCAAGCCCCATGATTCCATACACCCACAACACGACCATGATCAATGGAATCCATATGACTACTCCGCGTTGTACGCTCTGGAATAGATCTCCTGTTCGAATGATTTGAATCATAATCAATACGATCAAAATTGTACCAGCAACAATCGCTGTAGAAGTAACTGCTGAAACTGCAACATCGGCACTGATTTGAGCCAAAATCAATGCTCGTCCACTCAGTTCCATTGAATACGTTCCGTTTGCGGTTGATGCTGATGCTTCGAGCGCATCGCTTAGACCAGTCTCAAAATCCACCGTATCTTTCCAATCCAATGTACTCGCCTGGAACGAAAGAATCGTTTGGCTGCCATCAGTGTGAAGCAAGGAATCTGTGATGTTGCGTCCATCTGAATCCTCAAGCAAATATGTTTTCAGCGTCTGATAACTTTCGGGATTCGATGACAAATTTGTCATCAATGTGTCGAGAGCTGCATTCGATGTCCGAGATGTTTCAAGAGAGTCCCATAACCCAGTGGGTACTCCAGTTACTCCTTCCGTTTCTTGTAACGTCGCTATAGCGATGTTATACGCTTCAAATCCTTGTGGGGAGAGAATATCTCCTTCCAGAACAACATACAGTGGAGTAGGGCTACTTTGGAATTCTTCAGCGATCATGAGGAAATCCTGAACAACTTCCAGAGAATCATCGAATTGTCCTTGTGTATCAAACCCAACTTCGAGTGTACTCATGCCGTAAAGCATTGGAAGAGACAGAATTGCAGTTACGATGATGACGTAAAGTGGCTGGTGTTGTGCCATTTCTCCAATCTTTCGAGTAAGTTTTGTTTCATTCATTGCTCCAGATTTCTTCAATGGAAGAGGCTTGCTTGGGAACGTGGTCATTAGGGCAGGTAGTAACGAAATGCTCAGGATGTAGATTGAAAACAGGCCCAAAGCGATAACTGTACCGAAGTTGACAAGGAACATCTGCGATGATAATCTAAACGATAGGAAACCAACCATATCCGTGAAAATTGCAATGACAAGGGCTGCTGATGTTAGGATTGCTCCGGAACGAATGGCCTTCAAACGAACTTCTGGTTCAAAATCAGCCAAAGTGATTCTACCCTTCGGATTTTCCCTTTCAATATCTTGCATAACTTCTCTTATTCTGGTTACGACGTGGATACCGTAGTCAACGCCAATGGCAAGAAGAAGAATAGGAATACTGTTCATAGCAGCGTTGAATGTGAGTCTAAAGACACCCGCAGCACCATATGTTGCGAGAATTGCCAGAACTGTCAAGCCTATGACGTATCCAGTATCACGTGCTGATCTGAACTTTAGGTATAGAATGACAGTCAAGAACACAAGTGCAAGGGACGTGAGTATGCCAATTTCCTTGCCAATGTTGGCGCCTTGTTGATATTGGAATGCTGAGAATGTAAAAACACGCAAATCATCGTCACCTGTTGACGCTTTGATTTCTTGAAGACTAACCTCTGACCATTCGGTTACGAGTTCTTGAACATCACCAATAATTTCCGCATTCTCGTAATTAGTAGCATCAGTTGAGATTACCAAACTGATGAGGATTGGACCATCACTTGACCATGGGTCATTCTTGTCTTCTGCAGGCATGGTGCTGATGATGTTGCCTCTATGGTCAATGTTTTGAAGACCTAAGTATGTTCCAATCGTTCCTTGGAGTGGGCCAGTTATTGCCGCAACAGGTCCTATTTCGCTTGGGCTTGTACGAGTCGAAATCAATCCCTGAATTTGGCCTTGAAGGGCACCTAGTTCTTCAGAAATTGACATGTTGTCGTCCATTCGTTGTAGCCATGAATTGACTTCACCTGGTTGCCAATCGATGAGTTCTTGTGCCGTAGGGCCTCTTGGAGACGGAATCATTGCGATAGCAGTCGATAAATCCTCAAGCGCTGCAGTAAAGTTGTCTTCATCGGCCAGAGTGGCATTAGTGAGTTGAGCACTCAGGCTATCTCGCCATTCTTGCGTTGTTACGGGATCTTGTGTGTTGATCCAAAAGAGAGCAGATCCAGCAGGGCCGCTCGTGGCTTTTCCGCCAAATAGAGGCTCATGGTACGGAAGGAATGTTTCATCAGTGGTCAAATTTGCTTCGATTAAAGCGAATTGCTTCCATGCTGTTGCCGTTTTCATATCATCTTGTTCTATTTCATCGATAATTCGAATGAAGTCAAGTGATGCTTGATAACGGTCTTCAATCTCATAGAGCAGTTCAGTCGTATCATTCTGAGGGTAAAAAGCATCTTCACTGTTATCGAAATTGATGAATTGGGCCATTGATGCCAAGGCTATCGTAAGAACGAGAATAACCGCAATTGTGGTCTTTGGACGAGTAACAGATACCTCTGTGAGAGCGTTAAATGGATTCTCCATGAAATATAGCCCTCACAATGAGGTATAAATCAGTGTTCCAGATTTGAAACAAAATAGGATGCGATTTTGAACACTTATTCATAAGCAGAGGCGGTCATCGGTGCATATGTCCGACCAAGAACGACGCTGGAAAAAAGTCTGCAAAAGTTCGAAATTAAAAATGAATAAAGTCAAAGGCAAGGCCATTGGTGCAAAAATGGTAGCAGTGATGCGCACAGAAGAAGGCATATTCGGCACAAATGCCCTATGCCGACATATGGCATGGCCATTACACTGGGGCGGGAAAATCAAAGATGGCTGTCTACGATGTCCACTTCACCAAAGCTCATACCATCCCGAAGATGGTTCAGTAAACGAATGGTCTCCAGCACCCTACTTCCCATTGTATGGTAAACTTCTCGGTAAAATCAGAAAACCCTCTTCTTTGAAGACGTATGATGTTCGAGAAAATGATGGCTATGTCGAAATCGACATGAATTCTTGATCATTCAATGTGACGGAGAGATTGTTCTCTTGCAATGTACTTTGGCCGATAAATCGGAACTCCCTTTCCATTGCGCATGACCACGCGTTCATCAAAGATTTGAGCACCGATTCCAATGACTCTCGCCCATCCAAAGAAGGTGGTGTAGTAACTTGGATTGGTCAATCCAACGTGGTGAAGTAATGCACCTGATGCAATGTCAACATTGGCGTTAGGATTGGAGATTTTAGGGTTCTCAGCTAATACTCTGGGCGCAACCTCTCGGAGTGTTCTGATAATCTTGAAGTTTTCATCATCAGGACATAGTTTCTCTCCGAGTGCAAATTGTACTGTCGCTCTTGGGTCTTCTGAACGAAGAACTGCGTGGCCGAAACCAAAGACTGGACGGCCTTCCTCAAGTTCTTTTCGAACAAAGTGCTCGACCTCTTCCGGAACAGATGTTCCAACGCGAAGTACAAATTCGAGACAGGATTGATTTGCTCGTCCATGGAGAGGGCCACTGAGAGCATTCATCGAACTCGCAATGGATGAATAGAGTGTTGCGTGGCCACTTGCTACGGCTTTACCCACGAAGGTTGAGAGATTGCCACCACCATGATCCATGTGGAGAACAAGATACACCGAAATGATCTTTGCGAGTTTTTCTTGATCAACGTCCTCAAGTTGTAATGTGTTTGTAAATCGCTCAACCATACTAAGCGATGTATCATCGTCGGGAATATTGTCAACTCGACCTTCTCTGTGACGGAACATAAGGCCCATCAATCGAGGCATACGAGCCAATAAATTGAGTGCATCTTCCTTCCAATCATTCTTGCAATCCATCATTCCGAGTGAGTGGATTCCAATGGACAACCAATCCATTGGATGCCCATCTCGTGGAAGTGTTGAGAAAATCGGAGTTAAATCTCCAGGCATTTCAGCCCGCTGTGCGAGTTCTTTCTTGAATGCAGTAGATTGTTCTTCAGTAGGAAGTTGCTTGTTGTGCAAGAGATATACAATCACTTCTGGCTCCATTTCTGCAAGTTCAGCAATAGGATATCCACAGTAATGAACACCTTCACCGGGAGTGACGTATGAGGTACGGCATGTGCCGACAGGAACGCCACGCATGCCGATGTCGAGGTGCTTTTCAGTCAACTCAAGAAGATGCTTTGCCTCATCAGTCACTGTCTCACCGTATCATCCGAATCATGTCATCCGTATAAAGGAAATTACTGAAAAACAACTATTCGGTGTTGGTAATTACACCGAATAGCACTTATGTCCAAATTCGAAATCCACGAGTAGATTGTCGATCGGCATGAACATGGAGTTTGATTTCTTCTCCAGAGATGACGATTGCATCTTCCGCTGTAAGTCCAGGACAGGACTCTTTGACTTCTTTCCATGAACGTTGACTTCGTAGATTTTCTGCCCACCACGGGAAGGCTTTACACTGCTGCGGGCGAGATTGATAGACATTGCATTGCTTCTGTTCATTCAGATAAATACACACACCATCTCCTTGACGTGAACGTAGCACGTAGCGACCATCAAGCGTTTTTGTGCAATCTCGTTTTAGCCATGATTCGACATCCATTTTCGCATGTTCTGCGAGTCTTTCTGCATCTGTTGGGGCGAGATAAACGATGCCTCCTGGTTGATCACAACACCGGCCACAATCTGGCTGACATTGGAAAGGGACTCCTTTTGCCCACCATGCGCCTCTCATTCTTCTTCACCAGTTAGGACTTCCTTAGGGCGAATTCGAGCCAAACGGACAATATTCTTCGCTTCTTCATCTTCCAAATCAAAGGCTTCCATTGCATCTTCGCTTACAAGACCTAACTCATGTTCGATATATCGTAATTCATCAACGATGTCGATGAGTTCGTTTGCGTCAGCATTCGATGTTCGCTCAAGGAGAGCCTCCATTTGTGTTTCAAGATTACGAAGACGTAAATCATCTCGAACCATTTGCTGTTCTCTTTCAGCAATGACTCGATCGATTTCAGTATCAATTCCAACCATTACATCGACAGCAGAATGGACATCACTCTCTTCCAATTGGCCAAGTTGATGTGTTAGATGTCTGTCTCTTGCATCTGTATCGAGTACACTTGGTGCTTCGGGAGTCAACTCATCCAATGTCGTTTTGAGGTGTTGCTCAATCAAATCATTTGCTCTATGAATTTCATCAACTGTAACCATTTTTGGCTCCCAGTCGTCTTCTGGTAAATCGATGGCTGTCGAATGCAATTCAATGCCTCCAACTTCTTTATCGGAATAAATGACATCTGTTGCAGTTCGAACAATATCGGAAGCGAGGGTAATATTTGTGCCACCCTGTTCGAAGGAGTGTTCCTCTTGTCTTGGCTTATTGGCCAGAATTCGTAGTACATCTTCAGGTTGGTAAGCCACATCTCCTTTTTCATTGGCGTTTGCGAGTATTGCTATCGATGAGTTGACACTTCTCCAGTCGTTACCTGTATGTTCCAAAAGGTGCATGATGTGAGCATCTTCAAGCAGTAAGCCTTGAAGAGAACTTTCACGCTTAACATGCAGAGCGAGACTGGCAGATGAAATTGGTGACAATTCCACGATGGATGACTTTTTCATGACATCCCAAAGTCTTGAAGAAGCCCATGAATCGGGACCAGTTAATGATGTTGCGAGGACTTGAATACCCAGGTTGAGGCTGTGATCGACAAGATGTCCTAACGTTGTTGAAATATCTTCATTTTCAGAAACCAGATGAAGATCATCAATGAGAAGTAATCCTGTATTTGCTAAAGCTTCGTGCCAATCCTTGGGTAGGGCACTTGCACTGATCAACTCAGTACCTCGAATTATCCGAACCTCATTGTCATAATATCGCAGTACACTTTGTCCAGTAGCATGCAGCAGATGACTCTTCCCGGTTCCATTTGGCCCAATGATAAGTAAAGGATTAATCTGATTTCCAAGTCGGTCAATGATGACTTCACATGCTTGAGTAGATGCTTTGTTTTCGCCATAGACTCGCCATTGTTTGAATGTCTTCTTTTCACTGATTTGAAGCTGTAATGGCCACATTGATTGCGTAGGTGCAAGATTGCTATGATGGAGACGGTGATCTGGTTGTAGAGGGGCAATATCATCGTTCAAAGAATGAGATGAATATTGGCGTTGTTCATCGATGATTGATGCCCACAATGGTTTCCCATCAACAGAGAATCCAACACGTGTTCCAAGTGGTGTCTCGGGTTCGATACGAACTCTCTCTCTCATATTTTTCAATCGTAATGCGACGATTTCAGCATTCGATTGAGCATTGTTTTCCTTCCTTAGATTGAGTTTTGGAATGTATTCTACATCTTCTCCAAGAGTTTCTTTTGAAATTGCATCAATGATTGGGCGTTCCGGGATTGGTTGGGTGGCCAGCAACGACCGATCCTTCTCAAGAGATGAAGGCTTGTCGAGAAGACGTCCTAAGTGAGAACGATTTTCAGATGCTGAATGATCTTTGTTAGGAAGATTTGCTTTAGCTTTTTGCAGAGCTACTTTGAGTCGGTTTGTACGTTCAATACTCATACAATCTCCTCCTCGTCTGGATCCTCAAAATCGGATTTATTCCAAAAATCCTTAATGGGTTCATGCTGTTGAACTGCCGAAGCATGTTCTCTTGCATGAGGGGATTTCTTTTTCTTGGATTCTCCTTCAACATGTGTTGAGGATTGTTTCATTGCAAGCGTCTTTGAGCCTTTTATTGGTGGTAATTTAAGATGCTTTTTGGAAGCTGAACTGACGGCTGCTTTATTCAATCGTTCTGATGTTAGTGGTTTCTTTTGTTCGGGGAACCGTCCTTCCTTAACTCCTGATGCGGCTTTTGCAAGATGATCAAGGCCTAATGACTGGTTTGAATTTGATGTGAAGGAGCCTAAATCAACATCCTGTTTTGATGCGGCATTCAGTTTTTCAACCCGCTTATGACTCTGTGGAGAGGGTTTGCTCTTTTTTCGACGAACGATGCGTTGTGCAGTACGTGGTTTCTTAGGTTCTGGAATCGTTTCATGCTGAATGTCTGGATTCTCATGTTCTTCTTCAGGGATTTCCTCTACTTCAGCTTCATCAGCCATTGGTGCGGTTTCCTCAACCTCTACAGTCACCTCTTCGATAACTGGAAGAGGAATTTGTTCGACGACTTGCTGAAGGGGTTCCGGCTCCTCAGTTCGAAGTCCAGCCAGACTTTCTCGAAGATGTTCTTCAATCCAAGCAAGCTCTTCTTCATCAGGTGGTTGGCAGAAAGGATGATCGAGAAGTAATTCCTCATCCAGCAACCATGTGTTGATTTGAGATGTTTCAATTTTCTTAAGTTCTCGATTTAATCTTGAACGCTGAATCTGTGTAAATGCCTCAAGATTTGTTGTAAGGAGTAAGAGATTATCCGTATAACGGGTTTCATCCACAATCCCGCGCACCATCTCTATGACTTGGTTTTCGCCATGAATGCCCGACAAATATTCGATTCCTTCGAGAACAAGTGCTGCTCGTAAATTGTCATGGAAAAACGAGTTGATTTCCTTTCGAATAGATTCGAGAGAAGGTTCGAGGGTGCATTCATGTTGCTTTTCGGTTAACCATTTGCAATGTTGCAGTTCGATTTGGTGATTTACTTTGAGTCGCTCTGGCGATTGCCTGCTGATGACTAAGAGTGGACGCCCATGCTTTCCAAGAGCCATGGCAAGATCGAATGTTGCTGTTGGTTCGACAGCATCTTCCAAAAGTGCTTGTCCTCTCTTGAGAACTGGTCCTGTAAGATTTTGTATTCGTGCTTGTGTTTTATGACGAATAAATTCAGGGGTTTCAACCGTTGGTTTTAGTTCTGGTAATTTTTCATCTCGATCGAGTCTTCGAGCAGGAGCGCGTACATTCGCCCACCATGCTTCATCTCGAATTTGTTCTTCCTTTGGATCGACAAGATTTGCTTCAGGATAGGCGACAGACGTAGCAAGAAATACTTCTTTTGACATTTCATGAAGACTCACAGTGGCATCTAAAGCAGAGGCATCTGATTCGATCTCAAGCAATGCTTCAATACCAAACCGGGATGCATCCGCTTGGTGAAAGGCGCTTGCAAGAGTCCCATCAAAGATGAGTAAGTGTCCTGTTCTCACGCCAATTTCTGGAATATGGCGTTCAATTTGGATTGAACCATCTCTCTCAAGAGTTGCTAATTCTTGTGCGAGATGACGAAGCGTATTTGCTCCTCCTTTTCGACTTTCAAGAACATCTCCTGGTTTGAAATCGAACATTTTGCTCACCCCTCAAACCCTTAGATTTCCTTTCATCTTTTGAAGTGTGTGCCCTAATTGGCCAAAACCGAAGGATTTCAACAGAGAACGTCTTCGGCCAAACATGGAGGCATCACCACTCACAGAGGCAGAAGATGCTCTTCTGAAAGAAGGCATTCAAGAGTTTGATTCAACCCGATATTGGCATGCTCATGAATCGTGGGAGGATTTATGGAATTCACTGAAGCGACGAGAAGCTCCCCGTTCTGAAATTTTAGGAATTCAGGGTTTGATTCAAACTGCAGCTCTTCTCTATAATCATCAGCGAGAAAAAAAGAGAGGCGTTTTGAACCAATGGGAAAAACTGGTCCCCAAATTAAATGTCTGGAGACAACTCTGGGGCATCGATATTGTCGCTCACTTGATACAAATTCAGCGGTTTGTGGATGATGTAGGTCGGTGGAATGAAACCTATGAAGGAGTACGCATTCCGCTACTTGAACGAGGTGATTAAATTGAGCAAATTTACAGATGGGCTTGAGGATGGCTTCATTCGATTTTCAGAGACACCTCAGGCTTTACGAAAAGGAAGGACTATTCAAATTCAATCTGCAGTGATCATCCTCTCTATCCAACTGTGTTTTGTTCTCGTTCCTTACTGGCCAGTGCGAGGTTTCTTGTTCATCTTGTTTCTTCTTGCTCTAACGATAAGTTGGAGGCGATGGTCTGATTGGAGTAACACTCCGTTCGCAGTTAACCCCGCCCATCCTCTGATGGAGTTGTTGAGTGATAAAGAGGCCAAGGTATCTATTCGTCTTCACGATGGCCGCTGGGAATCAGCGGGCGAGTATAGGTATCGGTTAGTCGAGGATGATTTGTTGAAAGGCTTCAATCTTGTAGCACTTGACGATAACTATTCCATATTCGGCTATTTGACAGAACAACGAACACAGAATTATTCGTTACGACGAACAATGGCTTTGCTCAATCAAGCACTTGCTCTGAGGGATGCTCACAACGGAGAGCATGATGACATTGAAGACGCTCGGAAAAGAGAATCGATCGATTCTGGTTTGCTTAAGAGAGATTGGCCAGATGAAGATGATACCAAGGACGCCTTAGGCCCAATCGCAAAAAAATTGAAGGGTCAAGAATAAGCCTTTATCATGAATCATGAGAGGGTGCATTGAAAACCTCTACTCTCTCCCAGAGAATTATGGATGTTCCTAGCAAGTGGTCTGACCACGTCTCTGAACTGAGTGCTCCTCAACAGGAATTGTTGTTCGGAACTTCGTTATCCCGTCGTTTCTCACGCTTGCCATTATGGCTGTCTCATCCTGGAAATATTGGGGCGTTCTATGGACTCCTGATCAGCCTTGCACTTATTCTTCCATATACATTAAAATTTGACTCGTTTAATGAGGCATTATCGAATTGGATCTTTTTCTCTGCTTTGTTTATGGCAGCGTGTTTACTTCTCGGTTTTGCTTCATTGATATTGGTATCATTCACCAAGCGTATGCCGATAGCGCCTCCTCGGATTATTCTCTATCCGATGCCATTTATCGGTCTGGGATTGCTCGGTCTTGATTTTGCAGATCTCCTTGAAATTTCAAGTTCGATATCGATGTTCATTCTTCTTCTTCCTGGCCCTGCTTACGTACATCTTTCTTGGGCCCCACGTTGGAGACTGTTGTGTATGCTCGATGAGGGAGTGAATCCATTTGAAGGTGTGAAGGCACTGGAAGAGGTTGAAGATAACAGCGCAGCCGAAATGGCAGGAGATGACACGGAATTACTCGAAGTCGTCGATGCTTTTGAGTCTGAATAATCAGATGATTCCAACTTTTGGACCGATCAATTCGAGCAGTCTCAACACCTCATCCAAATCATCTCTTGACAGACCTGCTGACATTTGTGTCCTGATTCTGGCTTTGTCACGAGCGACCATTGGGAACACAATTGCTCCTGCCATGACACCTTCCTTTTGGAGTAAGTTTGTCATCTCTTTTGCAGTAGAGGATTCCCCACACATGATTGGAATAATTGGAGTCGTCGACATACCCGTATCAAAACCAAGTGATTGGAGTTCATTTCTGAAGTAATCTGTATTCTCCCAAAGTTTAGCATGATGTTCGGGCTCATCCATGAGAACTTCGATTGCTGCTTTTTGAGCTGCTGCTACACCGGGTGGCTGTGATCCAGAAAGTAACCATGATCGGGAGTGATTTAATGCGTGGGTGCGAGTCATGTCAGTCCCAGCAAGAATTCCGCCTTGGACACCGAGCGCCTTTGAGAATGAACCTACTTCAAAGTCAACTTTACCTTGAAGATTAAAATGGTCGACAATGCCTCTTCCACCGTCACCTAGGACGCCTTCTCCATGACAATCATCCACCAGAACCATAGCTCCATATTCTTCTGCAAGTGAATTTATTTCGTCCAAAGGTGCATAGTCGCCATCCATAGAGAAAACACCATCTGTGATAATCAACTTTCGTTCAGCATCATCATGGGCTGAAAGCACTGCTTCTAGTTCACCCATGTCATTGTGAGCATAGACTCCACGTCGAGCTTTTGTAAGACGGACTCCATCGATGATTGAACCATGATTTAGAGCATCACTGATGATGACATCTTGTTGGCCTTGGACCAGTGTAGGAATGAGCCCGACGTTTGCTGTATACCCTGCTGAATAGATGAGGGCAGCTTCTACGCCTTTGAATTCTGCAACTTTCTTTTCGGCCTCAAGATGTAAATCCATCGTTCCTGCAATAGCACGAACAGATCCACTTCCTGCACCATATTCTTGAGTTGCATTAACCATTGCTGAAACAACTTTTGGATGAGTTGTGAGATTGAGATAATTATTTGCAGATAACATAATCGTTGGTTTTCCTTCCATTGTGCACCTCGGCTGATTTGGTCCTTCAAGGGTCGGAGGTTCCCACAGCAGGGATTTTTCATTCAACTCATCGAAGCGTTCTTTCATCCAAGTCATGTCACCGGGCATAGGCTCACCAAACACGCCTCTTCGTTGGTGATTAAGGGTTTTTGTGAGACATGGCCTGAACACGTATGATGAAAAGGGAGAGGCGATAGGGGTGGACTGTGCAACTCAATGGAACTGTGAGTAGTGGACTTGGAAGAGCCCATGTTTTCATGTCTCAGCCACATTACCAAGATCAATTCAGATCGATTCTTGGAACAACTGCTTGGCCTGGTACTCTCAACGTCAAGGTTGAAGGTGAGAATCTAATCAATTACATCGCTCTAAGGAAAAAGGCAGGCATCGATACCTTGGATGCAGATGAAAGTGCGAGAGAAGGGGCTTCGAATGTTGATGTATCCGCAATCGAGTCTATTCGAGTTCGAGGATTTCTTAGAGACGGGGTCTCCTTCGGTGGTGCAACTGCATACCAAGCGGAAATATCGTACCAAAATGACAAGATTCCATGTGCAATTCTTATTCCTGACTTAACACGTCATGTCGACGTTGTTGAGGTTATTTCTGGCCCTTTCCTCAGAGAACGTCTTGAGATTGAAGATGGTTCAGAAGTGAGTCTGACCTTAAGCGACTGATTTTAGTCCCAGATTCCCATATCCATTCTTGCGTCTTCAGAAGCATGAACGCGTGGATCCCATCTTGGTGACCATACCAGATTGATGTGGACTGTTGACAATCCCTCGGTTTGTAATGCAGCTCGATGAGCAGCAGCCATGATCTCTGGTGCAGCAGGACATCCAGGAGATGTAAGCGTCAAATCAATCTCTGCATGTGTGCCTTCATCACGTTGTTCAAAGCGAACTCCATAGACCAGGCCGAGTTCAACAATCGAAATGTCGAGTTCAGGATCTTCGACAGTTTGCAAAGCATCGAGCACGTGTGATTCTTCCACCATTTAATTCTCCTCCAAATCAGTCATAATTTTGTCAAACATGTTGCGAAAACCATTCGAACGTGATGGTGATAATGAGTTGAGTATCCCCATATCTACTGCGAAGTCAGGCGTAATTTTCTTGGCTTCTTCAGTATCGAGATTATCCATTGCAATGGTTAGAATTCCCATAAGGCCTTGTACTAATTTAGAATCTGCTCCAGACTTCAATGAAACCTTTCCATCTCTGATCTCAAGTAGGACATGAGCTTCGGATTGGCAACCGTGAATTCGTGTTTCTTCACTCCATTGTGCAACGGGGAGTTCATTCACTTCCGAAGCAAGATCGAAGACGTATTCAAGGCGCTCCATTTTATCGTCAATCGATTGGAAATCATCAATCAGTTCAATCAATGCCTCTGGGTAGGTCATGCAAACCTCTCCAGAATGTCTTTTGTATACTGAATAAATTGTTCAGCTTCTTCCATTGTGTTATAGATGTAAAAAGATGCACGCACAGTTCCATTGATTCCAAGGCGGTGGAGCAAGGGTTGAGCGCAATGATGACCAGTTCGGACTGCAACACCTCTTGCATCGAGAAGATGTGCAAGGTCTTCACTATGCAATGAAGGATGCAAAAAGGAAACGACAGCAGAGTCTTCCTCATCATGACGACCATAAACTGTCATGTTCAAGGAACGTAATTCATCTGCTACATATCGAGCAATATTGAGTAGTCGATGATGTTGTTCTTCTAGGTTAAGTTTGGCAAGGTAACCAAGTGCAGCATCCCATCCAATCGCTTCAGCGATTTTTGGAGTGCCTGCCTCAAACCGATGTTCGTTGGTTTGGTAGGTTGATTTTTGTAGCGTAACAGTTTCAATCATATCTCCGCCACCCATGAATGGCTTCATCTCTTGGAAGGTGTCTTCATTGACAAGGAGACAACCAATTCCAGTAGGTCCACACATCTTGTGCGCTGATAATGCCATCATGTCTGCTCCTAATTCTTTCAAATCAATTTTACAATGGGGTGCTCCTTGAGCAGCATCAATGAGTACCTTTGCCCCATTTTTATGAGCGATTTCAATTATTTTTTCAATTGGATTACGAACGCCAAGTACATTGGATGTATGGACGACGCAAACGAGTCCTGCTCCTTCGATGGATGCTTCGTAGGCCTCCATGTCTAAGGTTAGATCTTCCTTGACAGGTACGTATCGTAATTCATTTCCGTACGCTTCTGCTAACATTTGCCATGGCACGATATCACTGTGATGTTCCATCTCCGTGAGTACGATTGCTCGCCCCTTTAATTGAGAATGGCCCCAGGCATGTGCTGCTAGATTGATGGCTTCCGTTGTTCCACTTGTCATGATGCACCGTTCAGCATTAAACCATGATTTGAGCGTAGTCCTGCATGCCTCATAGCCATTGGTTGCTTCTCCTGCTAATGTGTGTATTGCTCTGTGAACATTTGCATTATTGGTGGTGTAATATTCGTTCATTGCATCGATAACAACCGATGGTTTCTGTGTTGTTGCAGCATTATCAAGATAGATCAACGGATGGCCGTTGATATTTCGCTGAAGTATTGGAAAATCATCACGTATTGCCATGAAATCACCCGAGTAGTTGACATTCAAGATGAACAGTAAGTCGTGTTTGCATTGCCTCGCGTACTGAATCAGAGCGTACTTCAACAAATGAGTCGACAAGGAATCCTTCAACGAGCATTGCAGTCGCTTCTTCTTGGCTTAATCCTCTGCTCATGAGGTAATGCATCTGAGTGGAATCTATTGGCGCTGATGCAGCACCATGCGCAGCAGCAACTTCATTGGCCATGACTTCCAATTCTGGTATGGCTTCTGCTCTTGCTGATGGTGAGAGCAGGAGGTTTCGGAATATTTGTCCAGCGTCTGTATGCTGAGCATCATCATCGATGGTTAGTGCACCGGTTCCAACAGAATGGCTTCGATCATCACATGCTGCATTAACGGTGAGTTTGGAATTAGAGTGTGGTTGTTGGTGATGAATTTCGACGTGATGATCGTCATGACGAGTCCCATGTCCATGAACAGCAATAAACTGCTTGTGGTTCGAATTCGACCCAGAAAGCGTGGTTCGAATATCTGATTTAATTCGCTGACCGCCAAGAGATAATGTTGCCAATTCAAAGTCCCCATCGCGTTCAACATTCCAATTATCTGTTCGAACAAGAACTGTGTCAGTTGAAAGTTCGTTGATCAATCCCACCGACAATTGTGAATTTGGAAGAATGTTACCAGTCAACCACAAGCCAACCCATTCCGCTTCTCCAGTAAGGTGAAACATCACACTGGATGATTGTTTGGATTCGATGTGGATATGAGCAGCAACCGCATGGCCGCCAGCTCTAATGTGGACATGATTCGTTTCATTTTCTAAAGCAAGAATGTGTGTGTTTTCAAGAACTTCATCAAGGAAAATGCGAGCGATATCATTGCCATGCTGTATGCTTCTTTTTGGAACAATTTTCAGTACTGTATCTTCACTCTCGACAACGACTTCTCCTATCGTAGGCAACTCGTCAACTTTTGTCGGGTGAACTCTTGACCAAGGCGTATATCGCCAGAGGTGTTCTGAACGAGTTGGAAGAGATGCATCGAGGTACGATGTCATCCAATCGAACCCTCCATTTCGAGTTCTAAGAGTCGATTGAGTTCAACTGCATATTCCATTGGCAGTTCTCTTGTAAATGGTTCGAAGAATCCATTGACGATAAGGCCCATTGCCTCTTCTTCGGAATGCCCTCTGCTCATGAGATAGAACAGTTGGTCTCCTGATATCTTTGAAACACTTGCTTCGTGTTCAAGATCAGCAGTTGAATTCCCGATTTCCATAGTTGGATATGTGTCGCTTCTGCTGTCTTCATCGAGCATAAGAGCATCGCAGACAACTTTCGAGCGACATCCATTGGCCTTTGGAGTGACTTGCAACATTCCTCGGTAAGATGAGCGTCCACCACCCTTGGAAATGGATTTGGAGAGAATGTTGGATGTCGTGTTGGGTGCAAGATGGTGAACCTTAGCCCCCGCATCTTGATGCTGTCCAGTACCAGCGTATGCAACAGAGATAATTTCAGCGTGAGCACCTTCTCCTTTGAGGAGGACAGAGGGATACTTCATGGTCAATTTTGATCCAATGTTTCCGTCGACCCATTCCACAGTAGCGTTCTTGTGTGCTACACCTCGTTTTGTGACCAGGTTGTAGACGTTAGCTGACCAGTTCTGAACGGTCGAGTAACGAATTTTTGCCCCTTCCATCGCAATGAGTTCTACAACTGCAGAGTGCAGGGAATCTGTGGAATATGTAGGAGCAGTGCATCCCTCGACATAGTGTAACGACGAACCTTCGTCAGCGATGATGAGTGTTCTTTCAAACTGGCCCATGTTTTTGGCATTAATTCTGAAATAGGCTTGAACCGGCATCTCAACATGAATGCCCTTTGGTACATAGATGAATGATCCACCAGACCATACTGCTGTATTCAATGCGGAAAATTTGTTATCACTGTGAGGCACAACCGTTCCAAAGTATTTCTTCACTAATTCAGGGTATTCTTTGAGACCTGAGTCCATATCGAGGAAAATAACCCCTTGTTCTTCTAAGTCTTCTCGAATCGAATGGTACACTGCTTCACTTTCGTATTGTGCAGTGACTCCTCCAAGCCATTTTTGCTCAGCCTCGGGTATCCCTAAGCGATCAAATGTTCGCTTGATGTCTTCAGGGACATCATCCCAGTTCTTCTCAGTCTTGTCTGAGGAGCGAAGGAAATATGTGACATTGTCGAAGTTGATACCTTCTAGAGAATCGCAGTTCCCCCATGTTGGCATCTCTCTTTCGACAAAGTGCTTGTATGCCTTTACTCGGATATCTGTCATCCATTCAGGTTCGTTCTTGAGTTCGGATATGTCACGGACAACTTGCTCGCTTAGTCCTTTATCGAATCTGATTGTTGCAGATTCAGGGTCATGGAATCCATAGCGATAATCGCCAACTGCTTCTTGTGCATCTTGTGTCATTGTTTCACCTCAGGCAAGGGCATCGACCCAATCGTAACCTTCATCTTCAAGTTTGAGGGCCAATTCTGGCCCTCCACTTTGAGCTATCTTCCCGTCAAGAAGAACATGAACGACATCTGGCTTGACCAAATCAAGGAGTCTTTGATAATGTGTGATGACTAAACAGCCAGTGTCCTGGGCAATGCTATTGATGCCATCTGCCACGATCCGTAGGGCATCGATATCAAGACCAGAATCGGTTTCGTCCAAAATTGCAAGATCTGGTTGTAGAAGAAGGAGTTGAAGGATTTCAAGACGCTTCTTTTCTCCACCGCTGAAGCCTTGATTGACGTATCGAGACAGGAATGAGCGATCCATGCTTAGTTGTTCCATTGCATTCTTGAGTTCTTTCCTGAATTCTCTGGGTGGGGGGGCTTCACCGCGAACTGAAGCGACTGACTTACGAAGGAATGTTCCAACTTGAACGCCAGGGATTGATGCAGGATATTGGAAGGAAAGGAACATCCCTTCTCTCGCACGTTGGAAGACTTCCATCTCTTCGATGTTGGAGCCTTTGTAATGAATTGTACCTTGCGTAATTTCGTAAGCGGGGTGGCCCATGACTACATTTGCTAGCGTCGATTTTCCTGAACCGTTTCGGCCCATAATCGCATGGATTTCTCCACGGTTAATCGTTAAATTTAATCCATTGAGAATCGGAGTGCCTTCTACCGATACGTGGAGATTTTCCACTCGAAGTAGCGCGTCGCCCATCATCTCACCCATATGTGCCTGCAATCACACCCTTATCAATAGATGCAATCATCCTTGGTATTACTTTGCAACAGTTCAAACAGTACCTCGCATTCGAGGGGACATGGAGGATGATTTGGTCCGAGCATATGCACTTGAGGCTCAAAAGGCAATGGAAGCAGAGGCCAAACGTCGAATTGAAGAGACTTCAAACCCAGAAGAAGACCAAAGGCTGCGTAATCTTTCGTTGCATGAAGTACTTGATTCTGAACACCTCGTTCCTGCATTATGCGCACGTCTGGGAGCAGTTCGTGCTGCTCTTGATGGGCATGGCGGAGGTATTGCCGTGGTTAAGACACAAGTAGAAAATTCTGGCATTCGATTTGTACTGGATTTGACAGGAGCATGTCTCACGTGCGGTGCTGCACCAGGTACGCTTGAAGGAGTTCGAAATGATCTTGAAGCGGATTCTGAAATAGAATTAATTCTATTTTCCACTGCTCTACTCGATACATTCGATGAACTCGGACGGGAATTTATCCTTGCACATGGGAACGTTGAATTCGTTGATGTTTCATCGGCGCCTTGAAATCACACCGTTCAGCCCATCGAGTATGGCGGTATGGAACTCAGGCTCTCGAGGCGACCCGCAACCTTGTCGGGAGGGGGATGAAGGTAAATTCGAAATTTCTTCGAGAGATGGTCGCGCCCGAGTAGGTAAACTTCATACAAAACACGGAATTCTCGAAACCCCTGCGTTACTCCCTGTTATTAATCCAAATATACGTACAATTGAGCCACGAGAAATGTGGGATAGGTACGGTATTTCTGCTTTGATCACCAACTCTTACATCATTTGGAAGCATGACGAACTCAAGCAACATGCTTTGGAAAAAGGAGTTCATGATCTTCTGGATTATCCAGGAGTTGTTATGACCGATTCAGGCACATTTCAAGCCTATGTGTACGGAGATGTTGAAGTCGGTGTCGAAGAAATCGTTGAGTTTCAAAAGTCAATAGGCGTTGACATCGCAACTATGCTGGATGTGTTCAGCCGCCCTGATATGTCCGAACTTGAAGTCGAATCAGCTGTGGACGTCACCGTTGAGCGAGCACAACAATCGATCGATATCGCCGGAGATACGATGTTAAATGGGCCGATTCAAGGAGGTACATTTCGCCATCTACGCAAGAAATCAGCCCGTGAAATGAGCACTTTTGATTTCGCAGTTCATCCAATCGGTGGTATCGTTCCAATCATGGAAAAACATCGCTACAAAGATCTTGCAAAGATCATGTTAGCCACGCTACCAGAACTTGCTCCTGAGCGACCTAGGCATATGTTCGGATGTGGGCATCCAATGCTCTTCCCGATGCTAATTGCATTAGGTGCTGATCTGTTTGATTCAGCGGCGTATGCTCTTTTTGCTCGTGATAAACGCCTTCTATCACCCTCTGGAACCATCCATTTGGACGACCTTCAGGAATGGCCTTCAATGCTTCCTTGTGTGGTTGGTTACAGTCCAAAAGATGTTTTGAAAATGAAGGAAAAAGAGCGCACAGCCTTCTTGGCTCGCTATAATTTAGAAGTGACTTTAGCAGAGTTGGCTCGTTGTAAGCAAGCAGTTCATGATGGAACCATCTGGCAACTTGCAGAGCAGCGTAGCCATCAACATCCTGCTTTACGGGAAGCATTCCTATGGTTGACTACTCGACCGTTTCCATCGGGAATTTCACTTGATGTTTTGGATGACCTCGTCGTTGACGATCGTGCTGCTGCACGTGAGATTTCACCAGAAGGTGGTATTTGGGAAGGGGATTGGTCGTTTGTAATCGACGCACAATCGCCCCGAAGGAAAAAAGGAGAGCGATGGGGTGGAGAGGATACGCTGGTTCGACCTCATATTCTTGCAGCACGAAAGCAACTGCATACACGATGGAAACCTGAGGAAAACAACGGCATTGATGTTTTGATTCTCCATGGCGCCCCTGGGCCATGGCGAATGCGGTGTGAGACATTGGTTTTGAGAATGCAATCACTGCTTCCCTCGATGGAGATTTTTGTTCAAACTCCTCTCGGTTTGCTTCCGTATGGTCTTGAAGATCTCAATCCATTTGCACAAGTCGATGGTCCATCTTGGCTGTGGGACAGGCGCCCGAATCCTATCCTTATTCGGAAAGAATTGATGATGTTTAGCATCGATGCTGATCGTATCCTCACATTAGATATCTCTTTGGAAAAGGTAGTCCAGAAAGCCTCCGAACTCCTTCAATCATTCGAGATTATCACAGAACCACTTACTGTTGACGATTCAATCCTCCCAGAGCAAAAGATGTTGCTTCGAAGGAAACAGATTCTTCAAAAACTCATTGTTTTGGCAAATTGTAATTCTGAATCAGCTCATGAAATGCTCGATGATTGTTCTTTCATAATTGGAGGTACGGGCCGAGTGAAGAATGTATTGAATGCATCAGGCAAGCATATCCTTAGTCCGAGATTGACTGATGGAGGTCTGTCTATTACTGACTTTGGTTCTGAAATTCTGTATGGGTATCGTTCATTGCCGCTGCCAACTGAGCATACTCGGTTTTCGCCTATGGCAAACCCTGGAGAAGGATTGCCTTTGGTGATTATACATGATGATGCGGTTGAGTATATTCTTCGAGGACGAAATGTATTCCATGGGTTCATTCACGCTTGTGATGCATGGCTTACTGCTGGTCAGGCATGTTTGATTGTTCGGCAAAATGGTGATCTCGTCGGCCATGGTATTTCTCGATGCAATGCGAATGAAGCTCTTCGATTGAGGAAGGGTATTGCTGTTCGAACTCGTAGTGATTTCTCGAAAACAATTGACCTAGCAAATTGAGAAAGGATTGAAAGACTTCCGTCCATTCCTTGAGATGAAAGCAATGACGTCTGATTGGGTAATCGAAACAAAAGAGTTGACCAAATCCTATGGTCCTCATGTTGCTCTAGATTCCCTTAGCATAAACGTTCCACACGGAGCAACAGGTCTCCTGGGACCTAATGGAGCAGGAAAATCCACCTTTTTCAAGACGATTTTAGGATTGATTCAAGCCACATCTGGAGATGGAAAAGTGCTGGGATATGATATCCGTACTGATGGACTGGACATACGTTCAAAAATTGGATACATGCCTGAATATGAGGCTTTAGACAATAATATGGATGCAATTCATCAAGTGCGTTACAGTGGTGAATTGCTTGGAATGAACCCTGTCGTCGCAATGGCTCGAGCGCACACAGCGATGGAATATGTTGGACTCGGAGAATTACGTTATCGTCCGATTCATACGTATTCAACGGGAATGCGACAAGCCACAAAACTTGCATGTGCAATCATTCACGACCCTCAACTTATCATTGCCGATGAACCGTCAAATGGTCTTGATGCAGATGCACGTAACTCAATGTTGACCACGTTGTACAACATGGTTCATGCAGGTGGTCGTTCTGTGCTCATGTCCAGTCACCTCATGGAAGATGTTGAGCGAGTCTGCGAGAGCATGGTCTTGCTTCACAAAGGAAAACTCGCAGCACAAGGGCGTATTGAAGATTTGAAAGCCATTGATCGGGAAATTGAGATTCATGTATGGGGTTCTGCAAACGAACTCGAACAAGCCATGAGCAAGGATGGGCTCGATGTTCGGCGAGAAGGCAGAATCATGCGGATTAAGCATGAAGGGGATAATACAACACATCGAATTTTGAAATGCGCAGCAGAAACCGGTGCTCAAATTCGACGTATGCATGAATATGAAGCCTCATTGGAGGATTTGTTTATCGTCATCATGGAACGATTTGGTTATGGTGTGAAATCCAGTGAAGATCTTCTCGCTTCACCTGCTGAGGCTCGTAGAGTCGATGCTCCAGAACATATGGGAGGCTCGGGTTCATGAGCGAGGATGATGTTCCAATTGAAGCATCAACGCCTGTGACAGGGCAAAGCCGAATGGATTCAGCTTGGGGTTCTGAAAGCGAATCCGTTGCCTCTGTTGCTCGGCCATCGACACAAACAGGTCAGGTCTTTGAGCAGGTCTACAAACCATGGAATGGCACTCTCAATCCACGTTGGATGCGTAATTGGGCCATTTTTCGCCATCACCTTTTGGGAATCTTTCGTAAAGGCCATCGCCCCTGGGGTGTTCCAACCAAACTGTTCCTGATTTTCGTATTCATTGCATCGATGACCGATGTTGCTCTGACACTGCTGTTTGCCATTCTTGGCGAGCCTGCTTTGTACGAACTCTGGGGCGTTGGCAGAAACAACCTCTATGCCCACGTTCTTGGTTTCTTTCCTCGTAATATGCTGTTTTATCCACTGGTCGCTGCCTTACTTGTTGGTGGCGTCATATCCGAGGATCGATCGAATGGTACTTCTGCGTTATATTTCTCTAGACCTGTAAATCGATTTGATTATGTGGGGATGAAGTATCTTGCAGTTGCGAGTATCCAAGCACTGATTATTCTTGGTACGCTTATGCTGTATTACTTCGCAGATATCTTGTCAATGGGTCGTGGTTGGTCTTGGATTATCGATACATTCCCGATGTTTTTGACCACCATGTTTTGTGGTGCTTTACTCATCATAACCTACACCAGCATCGGCCTAGCACTCTCGAGTGTATCTCGTGGAAAGTTCTTCCCAGGTATCGCTTTATTGGCGATTGTACTTGGAACAAAGACACTTGCTGCGATTGTCGAAGGTCTTTTTGACAAATCAATTCTCTACTTGATTTCTCCATATGATTCACTTGCTCATGTAGGTCAGGCGTTAATTGGTGCAAACATGATGTACGATCATCCTTGGGTTTGGTCACTTGTCTCCGTTCTTGCCTTCAATGCAATTTCTCTCTACGTTCTTTCTGTTCGTGTATCTTCAATGGAGGTGACTCGTGAATGATACCTGATGTCAGTCAGACAGGCGAAGCTGTAGAACAACAGTGGGTGCCTCAACCCAAAGCTCCTGTTGTCATGCTCAACAATGTTGGGAAAACATATGGTAGGTACCAAGCACTTGCGGGAGTTTCTCTCGCATTAACAGGGGGCGTTACTGGAATCTTGGGATTGAATGGTGCAGGAAAATCAACTCTGTTCAAACTTCTCATGGGTAAACTCCAAGCATCTCAAGGTGAAGTAAGATTGTTTGGAACGAATCCATGGAAAAATCCTGCGCCGTATGCTCGTGTAGGATATGTACCTGAAAATGAGAATCTTCATGATTGGATGACTGCTTTTGATTTTGTAACGACGTTTGCACGTCTTCATGGTCTTACTCGCGATGAAGCAAAATTAGAGGCTGAACGAGTTTTGGAGTTTGTTGGATTAACGGATGTTATGCACAAGAAGATTGGACGCTATTCCAAGGGTATGCGTCAGCGAGCTAAAATCGCCCATGCATTGGTGAATGACCCAGATTTGATCATCCTAGATGAACCTCTACAAGGTTGCGACCCATTGGCTCGAACGACCATCATGAACGTTATTCGGGAACTCGGACGTATGGGGCGCACAGTTTTACTAAGCAGTCATATTCTTTCTGAGATAGAACGTATCACTGAACAAATGGTGATTCTACACCAAGGGCGATTACTTGCTATTGGTAACGTTCATGCTATTCGTGAGCAATTAGACAATATTCCGCATACCATTGAAATTGATTGCGGGGATGCGAAAGCACTTGCTCGTGATGTACTCAATCTCGATTCAGTCTATGGATTGCAATTTCCAACGCCGACGAAATTACGAATTTTTACACACCATCTTGGAGAATTCCACAAGCACTTGCCGAAGGTTGTTGTCGATAATGGCCATGAAGTAATGATCATTAACAATCCAGACGATGATTTACAAACAATTCTTGGATATCTTACAGGAGGTTCTCGCTGATGGCGAAGGAGCGCGGTGAAACCATTTGGACTGCTCTTGACCGAAAGGCGACAGCCATTGCAGAATTCACAATGCGTCAGTATAGGACGCGTATTTCAACGTGGGTTGTTCTCGGCGTAGGGTTCCTTTCTATCTCGGTTATTTTGCTGTTCTACATCGATGCGATGAACACTGAAATTGAAGCAATCGACAATGATGGGGATTCCTTTGATACAGATGGCGATGGTTACGTTGATGGTCAAGAATTCAAATTGGGAACCGATATGTTTGACGAATTTTCTCACCCCGGTTTATTTGATCCGCCTGTTGAGCCTGAACCTGCTTCAATGTATGTCAATGAGGATGACTATGATTGGGATTACTCGGACGCTCGTAGCGTTTCTACTGGCTATGACGATGATGGAGATTGTCGTGAAAGCCAATTACTCGAAAGTCAAAAAGATACCAATAACGATGGCAAACCGTGCAACATCCTCCTTGTGTTCAATTCGCTGACCGGTGAATACGACATATATGCAGATTTTGGGGTTGATGAAGATCCAGATGAAGATCGATATGGGAAAGAAGCCCAGCATAGAGCATTCGTCTTGGCTATCGGGAAACTTGGTTTCGTTTTCCTACTGAGTATTTTTATCCCCTTATTCTTAGCAACTGGTCTTATTCGAGACGAGATGACTTCAGGTACGATGCATTACATGACTGCAAAGCCAATTGCTCGTGGAGAGATTTTCCTCTATCGTATGCTCGGATATCTGGGAATTGTCTGGCCATACATGCTTGTGATGTGTCTTCTGATGGCGATTATATCGGGTCTGTTAGGCCCTGGCGATCAATTTTTCAGATTTTCAGATTTGGGCGTATGGTTTAGCGTTCTCATTGCAGCATTATTAGCAACACTCGTCTACGGAATGCTGTTTTCCTTCCTCGGAGTTCTTTGGAAATACGGTATTATTCTCGCATTGCCGATTGCAGCATGGGAACTTGGAATGGCTCTTCTATCAATGAGCGTCCCTGAATCTACCTTTTTGCGAATGTCAGTCGTTGGTTGGTCAATGAGTATCATCGATTCGGGAGCATTACTGGTTTGGCCAGATATGGATATGTTCACTCAGGCAGGATATTGGGCTGGTGGTTCAAATGACGGAACTTCCTTCTTTTTCTCCGGAGCAGACTCTTTACCCGGCTATAACGCTCTCGAATGGGCTCAAAGCGACCTTGGATTAGGCATGGGTCCATACCCCACAATCATTGTTTCAATGATCGTTCTTCTCGCACAGGCTGCTTTCTTTTGGTTCATCGGACAACTTGTGTTTAAATCTAAAGAAATCGAGTGAGGTGGTTTCATGGATTCATTTCAGGGAGATCTCTCTTCAATGTGGACACTTCAACAACGTCCTCCTCTCCATCATCTGACGTGGGATTGGTGGTGGTGGCTTGTCATGATCGATGATCCTGAAAACGTAGAACCAGGTAAACAATTGATGGTCTTATGGTCAACCAAGGACAATGAAATGGTTCAGGTTAATGAGGTAACTTGGAATCCAAAAGGGAAGCCTGGTTTTGACCAAGAAGGAGGTATACGATTGGACGGTATGGTTTGCGCATGGTGGTTTGATGGTTCACAAATGCATGATGAAATCATAAGTAAAGTCTGTGATATGATCGTTCTTCCTGCTTCCCACCCATCTTGGCCATCGTCATCGAAATCAGATCTCGGGGGTGGTGCAGTGGTCCCTCTTCTTGATTCAGATTGTTCAATGGGAATGCTTGAAGATCGTTCAAAATTCTGGCTTAACCTTACTCTCTCCGACAAGAGTCCAATTCAATCTGTTCGATTAAATATGACTCCATGGAATCCTGCCATGTCAACTGCTCGTCAAGCGAATGCGACCTATGCTGCAAACATGGGTTATGACATTCTACGCTTACATGGAACGAAAGTATCAGGAGTTATCGATGATGAATTTGTGAGTGGAACTGCGTACTTTCAGAAGGTATGTGTCCAAGCTCCCAGCGTCCCATGGTACTGGGGAATGCTCCATTTTTCTGACGGTTCTTATCTTGATTGGTTTCTTCCACACGCATCGCTTACAATGTTAAGCAGAGATTCGAGGGCATGGAAAAAAAGAGACATCTCACATATTGCATTGAGTCAAGGGGGGCTCTTCCATGATGCGAAAAATAAACGTAGTGAGCGATTTGAGATTGTATCGGTGACAAAAGGAAAGCAATCAAACAACTTGCCACACTTCGAGGTTCATCTGAAGAATGGAAGGACTTCAATTCATATTTCAGCACAAGCTGTTGAACGAGCATATTGGGATTTCCATCAACCTACCAGAGGTGGCGTTTGGTCTCATTTGACCTATAATGAATACCCGCTGGTTGTCAAAGAACTGAATATTCGTGATGAATTTGGAGTTCGATCGAAAACAGATTATGACTGGGTTCGTGGGAATGCTGAGCACAGTTGGGGCTTTCTTCACTGACAACAACTCTGTCAATTCAATACGAAAGATGGCGGAGGACTTATGACCCAGTGGGGCAAGAGTACCCTGAGGCATAGATATGAGTGAAGATACTGAGCCAACCGAAGAGCAGAATGTTCAACCTGATTCAAATGAAAAATCTGAAGCAGATAACCAAGAAGCGATGAAGAACCGTTTCAAATTAATCGACGGCGAAGAAGTACTGCATGTAAAGCAACCAAGCGGTGTTGGTTTCCTCAACATGTATGTGCTTGGATTACTAGTTTTTGGAGTCCATATAATCTTCTGGAAGCCAGATATGCTGGTGGACGATGAGTCGGGTGGAATCGCTAAGGCAATTGTATGGGTTATGGAACTCGGTGGTTCGAAATTACCATTTGGATTCGTTCTTGTCATGGCGACAATCACTTGGTTTAATCGAATGTTAAACTCATCCACATCAGGCAAGTGGGTGACTGTTTGGTTACTTATTGCAACTCTCCTTCCAGTCCTCATTCAAATCGATGGACTTATTGCATTGATTCGAGACTTGTTTTCGGATGCTGATGTTGAACCATTCCTTGGATTTGAGTACAACTTCCTTATTGCAGGAATCGTCCTAACACTCGCCTTCTGGGGTCTTATTTTCTATTACCAACGTAGCTTTGATTATGCAATCACAAGTAATGCTGTTATCTTTAAGCACGCATTCCTCTTAAGCCGTGCACATCGAAGAATTCTTTTCGATCGTATTTCTGAAGTTCAGGTTGAACGAACACCAATCGGAACAATGACTGGATATGCAACATTAACAATTCTTACAGATTCAGGTATTGGAATTGTTGAGGAGTCTGTTGGAGGCGGTGTCGGAGTTTCACCAAGTCCATCTACGAACGAAAATGACTCGAATGCTGAAAAGGCTGGAAAGAGTCTTCTTCGCTCCTTCTTTGCTCTGTTGTTTTATCAAAGAACCATACGCACAGTTCGTCCAGATCCAAAACATTGTTTCTACAAAATCCGTGGTTGGGAAGATACCAAAACATTACTCAATGAAATGCATAAAAAGCACAGT
>NHFS02000025.1 GCA_002171315.2 Euryarchaeota archaeon TMED117
AACATGGCAGGCGTCTATTGTCCGACATGCGAGGTCGGTGTAGAGGCTGCTGCTAAGTTTTGCTTGTCGTGTGGACATGACCTTCTTGTCCAAGGCCCAATCACTTCAACAGGCCACGATTTGAATCAACTCAAAGAGGTTATTCGACACCGACAAGATCTGTCAATGGCTGAAAAATTCGATATGATCGCTCGTGTTGAAGAAGGAGCGAATCCAATAACACTGGGAATTGCTGCTGCTGCAGATGATGGAACCAGCATCGATATTGGACAAGCGTTCGAAGGAAGCGAAAATGAACTTTCACCCAAAAAAGACCACGACTGGGGCCAATCCCCTGCTGCTAACGCTGCTGTACGGGCGGTTGTTAGAGGAACCAGTGGCTGGGATATGATTCAAGCAGGTACCTTGGATATGTCCGAAGGGTTATTTCGTGGGGCGATGACACATGGAATGGATGCTTCAACTCACATTCACGACGTAGCAAGTGGAGAACATGAAGGAATTGATCCTGATGCAATGCGAGCAATACCCGTCCTAAAACCTCCAAAGCGTAGTTTTTGTCCAAAATGCGGTTCTGATATCCATGCCAATACTATGCTGCAATGGCGTAAATGGAGAGATTCATCCTCAGACGTTGTTTCAATGCAAATGGAAGCAGCTATGGAGACTGCCCTCATCGAAGTTGCAAGCCATTATGTCAATGTCATTCAAGCACTCAAAGATGAACGTGATGATGCCGTTGCTAGAGCGGCAAAAACAGCATCTGAAACTAATGTTGAAAGTCTTCGAGAAAAGATTGAAGCAGAAGTTCGAGAAGAACTTGGAAAGGAGGAGGCTTCATCTTCAAAATCGAAACCTTCTCAAAGCAAGAAATCAGAATCAACTAAGAAAGCGGCTCCTGCAAAGAAGGCGCCTAAGAAAAGCAAACCAAAATCAAGCGGGATGTTTGGTTCAAAGCGGCCGAAGAAAACCTATGAAGGCGAACCAGGCGGTAAAGCGGATTGGTTCCTTTCAGATGCTTTAGACACTGTATATGACCCACACGGTACAGGAAAAGCAATCAAAGGAGCAACAATCTTAGCACGATCAGCAGATGGAAACGTAAGAGTTCGAGATGTAGTTCGAGCATATGCATTGCAAGGCAAGGATGGAATTAGTGAACTTGCTTGGACAAGTCCACTTACTCAATACGTCATCGAAGCCTTCGATGAATGTTGAATGAACATTGGCCACGACCCCTGAGGTGTTCTATTGACCTTTGATTCTGAATATGAGCCCTTCTTTACGCCTCCTGGTTGGATCATTGGGCCGATTTGGGCAGTATTGTATTCGATGCTTGCACTCAGCATATATTACACCATAATGAATCGTGATAATTTAGAAAAATTCAATTCCATTATTTTCTTTTTTACGACCCAACTTGCACTTAACCTACTTTGGCCAAGTGTTTTCAATTCAGCAGAGTATCTCATTTCTTTAGTTATGATCATACTCATGATTATTTTCTCGGTCATCTATGCCTTTTTAACATTCAAAAAAGTGCCAAATGCTTCCATTCTTGTTTGGCCTTACATTGCATGGGTTAGTTTTGCTACGATAATTAACGCAGCATATTACTTAGAATTTAGATGAGTTTAATATCCTCATAATGAGTATGCAGGGTATGTGTTCAAGTATAATCGAAATAAAGTAACTCTCATGGATTACGAAAGGCTTACTCTCCTTGAATTGAAAACTCTATGCAGAGAACGAGGATTAAGGGTTAGCGGTAATAAAAACGAAGTAATTATTCGCCTGATGGAACATGATGAAGGATTAGTTCCTCAGTACCAGCAACAGACACAACCTCAAAATCAACAACAATACATGCAAACGCCTCAACAAATTATTCACATTACTCAAAGTGGTGGAACGACAGGTTTTGCACAAGCTATCGGATCATTAATCATCATATATGGTATCTTTAGAATCGGAATGGCGATGTTCTTTTCAGCCTTTGATGAGGAAGTATTTCTGTTTGAATCCTTACTTGCGTGGGGAATAGGATTCCTCTACGTTATTGGAGGAGTGATTACAATATTAGGGTATAGAAATGGGATGTTTTTGACATTAGCGACATTAATTATTTCTGGAAGCCTTTCAATAATGTACCATGATGAATGGAGTCCACTCTCAGTTGGTCTTGATGGAACACTCCCCATATCCTGGTCTCTCATGTGCTCCTTTACCTGCTCAGTGATTGTAGGCATACCATTGCTTGCTGAATTCAATAATCTCAAGCCAGGCTGGCCTTTAGAGAATTCAGGAGGTTATCCTATAAAGTCACATCCAGATGGACAAAAGCGAGCCTCTCAGAGTCGTTCAGCGGTTCAAGATGACGACAAGGTTCTTCTTGAGTGCCCTTATTGTTCTGCTCATTTCAATGTAAAAGCAGGGACTTCTGGAACTGCAACATGCCCTGCATGCAAAAAGAAAGTGTCTGTCTGAAGAATTGTTTCTCTCAAAGAGATTCAATTACAAGCGCAATACCTTGTCCACCACCTATACAGGCGGTTGCAATCCCATATTTGCCACCAGAACGCTTCAATTGATGAGCAAGTGTCAAGGTAAGGCGAGTTCCTGTAGCTGCAAGAGGATGCCCTAGTCCGACTGCTCCACCGTTGACGTTGACCTTATCGATATCTAAGCCGAGTTCTTTAACGCAAGCAACTGCTTGACCTGCGAACGCTTCATTAATTTCCCAAAGATCAATGTCATCAACTGAAAGGCCGGTTCGTTCCAAAGCCTTTCTTGATGCAGGTACTGGACCATATGCCATGATTGCTGGCTCCAATCCTACAATGCCCCATCCTACGAGTCTCGCAAGTGGCGCATCCCCATCTGCTGCTGCTTGAGAAGCGGACTTGATGACAACTGCTGCCGCACCATCAACAATTCCAGATGCGTTTCCTGCAGTAACCAGGGAATCAGGTCCAAATGCTGTAGGGAGTTTTGCCAACGATTCTTCCGAAGTATTGTGGACAACGTGATCCTCGTCTTTAGCCGTGATAATGGTCTCACCTCTTCGTGATTTAATGACAACATCAACAATCTCTTCTTCAAAGACTCCATTCTCTATAGAAGCCAGGACTCTTTGATGTGAACGGGCTGCAAATGCATCTGTTTCTTCACGCGTAACACCTTTTCTAGCACAGATTTCATCGCTTGTTTGAGCCATATATTTTCCACACGTCATATCCTGGAGATTCGTCATCATGTAATCCTCTACGGGAGGAGAACGACCGAGTTTCCATCCATCGCGAGCACCGCGAAGTACGTGAGGCGCTTGTGAAAGGTTCTCCATACCACCTGCAACAACTGTTGATGCTTCATCGAGCATGATCATCTGAGCACCCGTTACAATCGACTGTATACCTGAACCACAGATACGAGAGAGTGTTAGCATAGGCACTTCTTGTGGAATACCGGCTTTCAAACCTGCATGTCGAGCGCCATAGATTGATTGTGAACATGTTTGAAGAGCGTAACCCATTACAACATGGTCAACGTTTGAAGGATCTGTGTTGGTCTTTTCAAGAGCTCCTTGAATAGCAATCGCTCCCAATTCTTGAGCACTTACAGACTTGAGAAGTCCACCTTGCTTCCCATCTCCACGCTTTCCTCCAACCCATTCACAAAACGGTGTTCGAGCGCCGCCAACCAGTACTACATCTTCTGCCATGAACATCCGAGTTCAACTCGGGTCATCAAGGATACGCTTGAATGATTAGAGATTCATCAAGGAAATGACGATACCACCAATGGTTAAACAAAGCGGAACAATCATGACCTCAAATGCTGAACGCATCTTCCCAAGATTAGCCAATTCTGAACCTCTGTGTAGTGTTGCTTTGATACCTGGCGCATCCTCACCAACGACTTCCAACAAAGTATTCTGCAGTGTTCCGTCAAGGCCTTCATTTTGAACATCTTCCTGAGGACGACTACGAGTCGTGCCAAGAATGTATACTGGATTTCCAACACGAAGAGCATACACTGTCCATCGATGCTTCCGTACGTCTCCGCCAGTAAACAGACGAGCTGCAAATTCAGCGCCAAGTTCTTTTCGCAAACTATCTGCATGGTTCGATTCCCATCTTCGAAGATAATTACCGAGATCTGCTCTCTTGAACGTCGTAGGTTTTACGAGAATCCCTCCAGTCCCATCATTGAGAATAAAAGGGACTGCTCCACTATCTGAACGAACCTCGTGCCAATGGCATTCTGTCTTTGTATTCCCTTCACTATCAGTTGTTGTTTTACAAATTTTAACCTCGTATTGCCAATTAAATTGTACACAATTCGGTATGACTCTATTTGGATGGCCATCAACAACGACTCTCAAAACACCTGCTCTTGAGGGACGGACTTGACCGACCAATTCAGGGTTTCCAACTGCCACTGAACGAACAAGGCTCGTTGGCGTATCTGCCATCTGTCGTTGCATCTTATACTGAAAGTATCCAAGTAATGTCCAAATGAAACCTACGCCCAAAACAATGTAGGCAATCCAAGTAAAGTCCTCGGCTTCTGATACTGTCCCATCAGCTGTTTCAACCGTTGCATTTGGAGGGTCTGAAATGAAGATACCTGCAGCAATGCACACTCCAATTACAAATGCAATCATCATCACACCATAGGTCGAGAAAACTGCCGGCCTGGGAGTCCCTACATTCACTGGATGTTCTGGCAATGGACTTCCATCACCATGTGGTAGATATTGGTCTTGATTCCATGAAGCTGGGCCTGGAGCAGGTAGAATCCAATCGCTAGGGTCGGTAGTTGGGGTAAAGGTTGATCGCCCCATCCACCATGAGTCAATCGAGAATCCCTTCTCCAAAGCCTCGGCCTCGAGAGATTCAGCCTGAGGTGCATTCTTTCTCACTTTGTGAAGGTCGGCTTCTAGAGAACCAGGAGAGCATAACGCGATGATAAGAATCCCTACAAGAGAGATAAGCGGATTCAAAATTCCTGCAAGAACCAAGAGTACTCCAATTACCCAACCAATCCAACCTCTCCAAGTGTAAGGTAATGTTAGTTGAAAGAGTCCTCTATCCAGACTCATGTCCTTAATGTCCATAGATAACGCTAGGAGTCTCGGTTTAAGTTAGTAACGAACGTTATTCACGTTGAATACCAATGACCTTGACGAGAATTCGTTTAGGTCTTTGTCCGTCAAATTCGGCATAATGAATTTGCTCCCAGGTGCCGAGATGTAATCTTCCATTTTGAACAGGCATTGTTACTTGCTGCCCAAGTAATTGACGCTTTAGATGAGCGTCGCCGTTATCCTCACCAGTTCGATGATGTTGATATTCTGGACCGTTACGACCATCTTTGCCATGATAAGGAGCTACTTTTTCTAACCATTCCATTATGTCATGGTGAAGACCTCTCTCAAGATCGTTTACGTAACATGATGCAGTGATGTGCATCGGATTGACTAAAACAAGACCATCAACTACGTTGCTTTCAGCAACAATTTTTTCCACCTCTTCGGTGATGCACAATATCTGATACCGTTCCTGTGTCTGTATGGTTAGTTCTTCAACATAGGTGCAAAATTGGCCTACGTTTCTTTTGCCCAATACAGCACTTCCTTATTCTTGTTGTAGCACGTCATTTGCCCATTCAACTTGATTCACTTTCTTCTGATTGCTCGGTTCCATGAAAGCATTGTTTACCATTAATGGGATTGCTGCAAGCAGGCCACAAATCGCATTGCAAAACAATTGACCACCAATTGCGATTCCAAGGAACAGATTTTTGTTTACTTCTTGGCCGTCTGGTGCATCTGGCATTGGCTCAAAAAAGGCCATAACAATACCAAGAACCAATCCAACGGAAAGAAGTATCCAGGTAAGATGAACTCCAAACTTTTGGCGATTTGTTATTGCATAGCCTCCATAAATAAAGCCAAGTCCAAAGGCTATCGAAAGGAGACTGAATAGATAATCATACCATTCCATGGTTGTATCAACCTGACTCGCCTCTGGAAGAAGATCGTTTATGAAAGCACCACCGATGGTCGATAATATCTGCAATCCACCCCAAATTATGACAAAAACTCCAATCACATTAGGTGCTGAACTGGGTTGCTGCATCATAATCATTTGATGCTGAGTACCTATGATTTGCTGAGGCATACCTGTAATCATTACTGATTCAGATGGTTGATTATCCGAAATCATCATACTAGGAATCGATTTGTCTTGCTCAGATTCAACATTTGCCCAAAAGTCATCCTTCTCTTCCATGATGTTACCACATACTGGGTGATTTATGAATCATCGGTCTTCTTCAAGAAGGAAGACCGACTCGCTTTGTATGGGGAGATGGCATGACAAACGTTCTTGTGGTTTACAAGAAGAATTTTGAATCCATCCATGACGATAGTCTTGACCACTTGAAATCAAGTCTCGAAGGTGCGAAATCAAATCACCAATTGAGAGTTGAGATTCGAGCAAGAGAGCGTGTAAGACGGGCAGATTTCATTGGACGTGATCTTGTTATTGTTCTCGGGGGCGATGGAACACTTACTTCTATCTCGCACAATATTGATGAGTCAACCCCGGTGATGGGAGTAAATTCTCATCCAAAAACAGACGACCCTAATGGAAGTGTAGGATTCTACATGGATTCGACACTCGATACTTTTTCAAATGATTTGGAGAGAGCTTTGACTGGAAAAGCGATTGTCAATAATCTTCCACGATTAAGAGCAATCATTGATTCAACATCTGGAAACAGATACACGACAGACCCTGCAATGAATGAACTGCTCATCGCAAATACACATCAATATGCACCGAGCAAATATCATCTGCGTAGAGGAAATCGAAATACAGACCAACAAAGCAGTGGTCTTATTTTTTCAACTTGGCTTGGTCAAGGCGCCTGGTTTTCTCACAGTCTCGATCCCGTGAGTCTTACCGAAATTCGTGAGGTTGTTAAGGCAGGTGAAGAAGACACGCATTATTTCGTACTTGCACGTGATCTAGATCACCAAATGAGAGTCGATGAGCGATGGTCATGGCTAGACTGGACTGATACGCCAACTCAAATCTTGAGCGATATGCACAGAGGTTATGTTGTCCCAGATGGCTGGGACGAGGTTCATTTTAACAGAGGTGCTTCCATTTCAGTCGACTTGAATGCGCCAAAATTACGATTGTTGACATTCCGTCAATCGATGAAAGACCGACTCTTTGAGTCCATGATAGATTGAGGTGAAGAGATGGCCAACATCAAAGGTCATCGTAAATCATTAGGCGTGGATATTGGAGGCTCCTCGATTAAATTCTGCCTTATCGATGGAAGGAGTAAATCAATACTGGACACCAATACTGTACCGCATACGTCAGGTACACGTACAGATACAATCATTCAAGATATTATGAACCAGATTGAAGAATGGAAATTCGTTGGAAGTCTTGGTATTGGATTTCCAGGGATTGTGGATAAAATGGTGATTGTGGATGCTCCCAATTTGGGACATTGGTGGAATGGATTTGATTTTAGAACACATTTCACCCATCATGAGATTGAGGTAGTTTCTGTACTAAACGATGCGGATGCTGCGGCTGTGGCGATGATTGAGCAAACACGATCTTGGTCTGAGGAGAACATTTTGTGCCTCACTATAGGTACAGGAATTGGTTCAGGTTGGATTTCCAAAGGTCAATTGCTCGAAGGAACTGAGTATGGAAGGGAGTATAGCCCCGATCTCAATTGTACACTTGAACAATGGGCGTCTGCAAAAGTGATCAATGATGAAAAAATATCCCTCAAGGAATGGGTTCATCGTTTCTCAGATATTCTTGACATTCTTATCAAAAAATATTCACCTGAGGCGGTACTTCTGAGTGGTGGAATTACCAGAAATAAGGAACTATGGCTTGCTGAATTACAACATTTGCATTCAATACCCATCGTGATTTCAGATTATAATGAATATACAGGGGCTTACGGAGCAGCGTTAAATTCGGTGTAAAAAGTAAACTGATGTTTTGATAAAAAAAGAGGTGGAGACTGGGGCTCAAAGAGCCCCAGCCTCGCTTTTCTTAGGAGGTGATCCATCTGCAGGTTCCCCTACAGATACCTTGTTACGACTTAACCCTCCTTGTCGAAG
>NHFS02000073.1 GCA_002171315.2 Euryarchaeota archaeon TMED117
TGAATCTCCACAATCGCCTGTGGCTGCAATATCGGCAACGAAATTGTCGGAAGCATCTGGGGAAGATGTGGAGGAACTAGGTGGAACATTTGCTCGGACAGTACCGTTCTCGATAAGAAAAACCCCATCATCAACAGTTCCAGCAAGTATTGTATCTCCTGCTAGAGCAAGGGCAGTAATCCTGTCGCCCAAGTCAATAGAGGTGAGCCAAAGTGAGTTTGCGATGTCGAATCTATCGAGTTGCTCCGAAGTATATCCTGCGACGTAGAGAATCCCATCGTGTTCAATTGCATCACTCATTTCAGGCCCAGATGGGCCACTTGCGATGACAATTTCTCGCTGCATTGTGCTTTGCATAGTGGCATCCATAAGAACAAGGCGACTGCCATCGGTCATAGCATGCATCATCGAAGATGGAGCACGAGCACCTCCCGGCGACCATGGCATCATCATGTTGGCCGATGTCTCTGTTAGGTTCATTTGACTCAAATCAATTGATGCGCCGAAAACCCCTGTTGAAAGATCGTAGCGATGGAGCTGATCTCCACTCATGATATGGAGTGTGTCTTGATATGCTTGTGCACCGGAAACGGTATTCGATGCTAACCAGTTAGCATCATTCCATGTTGCAAGCCAAAAGCCTGAGTTCCAGTTATATCGGGCTAGGCCACTGTCTTGGGAAGAGAAAAGTAATTGGTTTCCAGCAGTCGTAATTTCTGTTATTTCGTCGCTGTGAAGAACGTTACCAGAATTCCAAGAGGATAACGCTTGATTTGCCGACAAGTCATAACGCTCAACGCCGTAATCAGTTGCTGCGTAGAAGATGCCGTTTTCTTCGTGAAGATCGTTAACATTGTCTATTATTCCAGTCGAAAAGAGGAGGCTCCAGCTAGAAGTTGCAGAATCAAATTGATAATAATCTCCTCCGCCATCTGTCGCGTATATGCCAGAACTGAGGACTTCGAATGCTGCGATTTCCCCTCCCGGTAGAGAAGGTAAACCTGGTTCTACTGTTCCATTAAGGCCTGAAATCATCCTGAAATCGGATGGCTCTTGAAAGGCAACGTGGAGATTCCCGTTCGGTCCAATGGCTATGTCGGCAATGGTCGTTAGTACTGAATCCGGCTCGATTTCATCAAAATCATAGAAATCGATGATTGCGGGGTCATTTCCAGCATCGAAGACGAGAATTGTATCGCCGGTTACAAGGTAGAGTTGTCCGTTAACTGGATGTTGAGCATACGATGTGATTGAAGTTGTTATCGGAGTAAACGAAGTTACTGGGTCAACTGGAGCAAGGGCTTCGAAAGCAAGTTCTGTGATTGTTGCATCAGAAGGTAATGTCCATCCTGCTCCACTTGCACTGTTTGGAGAGAGGCGATCGGAATATGGATTAGCCCCATCGAAAGAGTCCGAAGCACCGAGTATGCCCAGTCCTCTCCAATCGAAGAGATTGACACCAATGTCGTTGGCTACGAGAAGTGGTTGGTCGATCATCAACCCATCAGATCCATTCACATGGATTTGAAGCGAAGCGTTGGAAATCTCGGCCCCTGGAGCGAACTCAAGTGTCCAATCAGCGGTCGCTTGACTGCTGAGTATTGGGTCTGCGCCAATTGTGGCGTTGAGTTGAACCCAACCCGTATCATTGCTACCAGAAAGTGGCCAAGAAATAACATCTCCAGTTTCATGAGCAGAGGCCATTGGAACAGCAGTGAGAGCAAGAGACCATGATGAAATCAGCATTAATGCTGTTAGAAACATTGCCCGTCGCGAACGAGATTGTTCAGTATAGGCTTCGCTCATGAATACGAATGCGTTCTTTTCACTATTTGAATGCGGTGTCTAATTGATAGAACAAAACGTCACTCCAAATCAGAGAGTTCACCGTCTTTTTGTACCTGTAGTAAACGAATAGTGGATGTTCTGCCACTGATCGCTTGAGGAGATCCTGAAATAGCGACAATTTTTTCATCCGGTTTGATTTTTTTCTGTTCATATAACAATCGAACAGCTTCTGCAACCGTCGAACGGGCTCTCGACTTTTCCTCAACCAGCAACCCTTCAACACCAGGTAAGATGGTCGTCCTACGAGCTGCCCGTATTCGGTTTGTCATAGCGTAAATGGGGATTCTTGGACGATGTGCTGCCATCAGCCGAGCAGCGTTACCATGTTCCGTTGCGACGATCAAGTGGTTTACGTTTGTCTGTCGAGCAATGTCCACCGCTGCGCCTGCGATAACACGAGTTGAAACATACGCTGCTAAGGCAGGGGGTTCGGGCAAATCTGCTGTTGAGGCATCAACGGTTTCAGCAATTCTTGCCATTGTTTCCACTGCCTTAACAGGATGCTGTCCTCCAGCAGTTTCTCCGGAGAGCATAACTGCACTAACATGCTGACGAATAGCCGTTGCAACATCGGTCACCTCTGCTCGTGTTGGGCGTGCATGGTTGACCATGCTCTCGAGCATTTGGGTTGCAACAACGACGGGAGTCCCTCTTTCAAGGCACGCAGAGACGATTCTTTCTTGAGCCGCAGGAACTTCCTCGAGTGGTATTTCAACCCCCAAATCTCCTCTTGCAACCATAACAACGTCTGCTGCTTCAACGATTGCATTCAGGTCCTTCAGAGCCGCAGGATGTTCGATTTTCGCAACAATCCACGTATGTACGCCAGCCTCCTTGATACGTTCACGCGCAGGTTCTAAATCATCTGCACTTCGAACATATGATACTGCAACAAAATCTACATTTTGGGAGAGTGCATGCTCAAGACAATCAAGGTCATGAGGGCCAACTGCAGGAAGTTTAACCAGTGTTCTTGGAACGTTTATTCCCTTTCGTTCCGTTAAGATTCCACCGTCTTCAACTCGACATCGTACAACTTCGCCAATATGCTCAGGCGCTGATAGAACCTCTAATCGAATCAGGCCATCAGATAGGAGAACAGGATCTCCAACTCGCAAATCCTTGGACAACCCATCCCATTCAACAGGTAATGTTTTCACCGGTTCGCCAAGAATTGTGTTCGCTTGTGCGGGCAATCCATCTGGGACTCCACAATGAAGATCGATGAGTTCACCTCTTTCTAGAACGACTTCTCCTTCAAAGGTTCCAAGGCGTAGTTTAGGGCCAGGAAGATCGGCTAACAATCCAACATATTTACCAGCCTCTTCTTCTGCAGAACGGATGTTCTGTATTGTCTTCTCTTTACCGCTGAAATCACCATGAGAATAGTTGAGGCGAGCAATGTCCATACCTCCTTCAATCATCTGTTTTAATGTCTCAACGTTATCGCTTGCTGGGCCAATCGTCGCAATAATTCTTGAACGCATGTCCTCTCCTCATGCCTCAACACGAGCACTCAACCCATAGTCCTTACATCAGCGGTTCATCAAAACCAGTGATAGAAACTCTCCTTCTGGGCCAATCAAGGAACAATGCTCAAACCATTGATGCTACCAAGAGAGGTTTAGGGGATAAAAGCGTGAAGAAAAAGAGAGATGAAATTCTTCGTCGTGAAACACTTGAGTATCACGAGAAAGAACCGCGTGGAAAAATCAAGGTCGTACCAACAAAACCTCATGCTACAGCGCATGAACTTTCACTCGCTTATTCTCCTGGAGTAGCCTTCCCCTGTCTTGAAATTGCTGAAAGGCCAGAAGACGCATATCGTTATACTTCAAAAGGAAATTTAGTCGCTGTTATTTCAAACGGAACGGCTGTATTGGGCCTTGGAAACATTGGTGCCCTGGCAAGCAAACCCGTCATGGAAGGAAAAGGCCTTCTCCTGAAAACATTCGCAGATATCGATGTGTTCGATATCGAGGTCGATACGACTGATCCAGAAGAGTTTATTTCGACAGTTGTTAACATTTCGAAAACATTCGGAGGTATCAATCTCGAAGATATCAAAGCCCCAGAATGCTTCGAAATCGAACGAAGAATAGCAGAAGCAACAGACATTCCCGTTATGCATGACGATCAACACGGAACTGCTATTATTTCTGGCGCTGCATTACTCAATGCAGTAGAATTGCAGGAAAAGGAATTGGACACGATCAACGTTGTCGTTCTTGGTGCAGGGGCTTCAGCATTTGCTTGTGCGGAGCATTATGTTGCCTTAGGAGTAAAACGTTCGAACATTAAGATGGTTGATTCTCAAGGAATCATCACGACAAATCGCCTCAAGAAAGGAGAACTTAATGAGTACAAGGCAAAATTTGCTATCGACTGCCCAGATGGTACTCTTGCAGATGCAATGAATGGTGCCGATGTCCTTCTTGGCCTTTCCAAAGGCGGGCTTGTGTCAAAGGAAATGGTTGCTTCAATGTCGGCAAAACCAATCATTTTCGCACTAGCAAATCCGACACCTGAAATTCTTCCAGAGGAAATCCTCGAAGTTCGTACAGATGCGATCATTGCCACTGGACGTTCAGATTATGCAAACCAAGTGAACAATGTCCTTGGTTTCCCTTACATTTTCCGAGGCGCTCTTGATGTACGTGCGAGAGATATCACTCAGAATATGAAGATGGCAGCAACACGCGCTCTTGCTGCATTAGCAAAAGAACCCGTTCCAGACTACATCTCAACCGCTTATGATGGTGCTACGATGGAATATGGCCCTGAATACATCATTCCGAAACCCTTCGATCGACGTGTCTTGATTTGGGAGGCTTCTGCAGTGGCACAGGCTGCTGTCGATGAAGGAATCACTTCTGTAACCAAAGAGGAGTTTTCACTCCAAGCTTACAGAGAATCGCTCGAAGCACGATTGGGAATGACCTACTCGATTATGCGCAGTGTCATCAATCAGGTGCGCCGAAGAAATAAGCGGATTGTCTTCCCAGAAGGCGATAATGAGAAAGTCATACGCGCTGCTGCCCAACTTGCGGAGCAAAAAATATGCAAACCAATTTTACTAGGTCCAAAGGATCGGATTGCCCGAATGATGGAGGAAATGCATTTCGACTTCGAATACGAAGTCTATGATCCTCGGACCGATGAACGAAGAAAAGGAATTTATGCGGATAAATTATTCAAGTTAAGAGAGCGGAAAGGCGTCACTAGAGTCGATGCTGCCCGTCTTCTCAAAAGCCGACCATACTTTGCAAGCCAAATGGTTGAATCTGGAGATGCTGATGGATTCGTTGGAGGCGTTAGCAGAAATTACAGCGATGTGTTGCGCCCAGTCTTAGAAACGATTGGCCCTTCAGACGACGCTCATTGTCTGATCGGGTGTTACATGGTGACCATCAAAGGCCGGCTTCTCTTCCTTGCTGATGCAACTGTGAACGTCTATCCTGATAGTCGTACATTGGCAGAAATTGCTGTTCAAACAGCGAAGGTTGCACGAAGATTTGGTGTAAGTCCAAAGGTTGCCATGCTCTCTTTCTCAAATTTCGGTAGCACTCGTGCTCAGCGTAGCGATCGAATCGAAGAGGCTGTTGAAATGGCGAGGATTCTTGATCCAACTCTTGTAATTGATGGTCCAATGCAAGCAGATACTGCTCTTGATCCGACTGTTCAGCAAGAATACCCATTCATGGAATTTACGGGGCCAGCAAATATTCTGGTTCTACCGAATCTTGCTTCGGCTAATATTGTCTACAAGATGCTCGAGCAACTAGCTGATGCTGAAATGACAGGGCCGATTCTTGAAGGAATGAAAAATCCAGTCCAACTTGTCGCTCGTCAAGATGGCGTCCGCCACATCGTTAACATGACTGCAATTTGCGTTGCTGATGCTATGCGTAAAGATTCTTATTGGGAAACATTGGCAAACGAGTCTTCCGATTCTTGAACGACTCCTTCTTCATAGGAAATTGTAGGTCTTCTTGGCCTCCAAATAGCTCCTGTTACGAACCCAGCAACGAGTCCACCAAACAAAAGGTTCGGCCACCCATCGATTGCGTATGTGTCGAAACCTCGCAGGATGGGAATCAGAAATGAGGGGATGATTCCAAGCAATGTCGTCCATAACAGTTCAGTTCGGAAATTGCCCCATGAATCTGCGGATTTGGGAACTCTTCTCGCTGGTGTATCTCGAATTGGAGAAATCACAAATCGAACTACTGTATTGGTGAGTGAACGATCAACTGGAATATTTGAGGTTGCAAAAACACCCTTCCGTTTTGGATGCATTTCTACAGCCAATCGGTGATATTGTAACGGGCCAGTGGTTTCGATTGGACGAATTCGCCCGTCCATCATTGCACCTCGATGATTTGCAGCAGCGGCATCCCCTAGTATTTCGACGACTCCGGGAGCAAGACGTATCTCATTCTGTGCATGATGCCATTCTGGATACGAAGGTGGTCGAATTTCCCATTCACCAGGCAACGATTCGAAATCGAGTTGCTCTTCAATTTGTTTCCTTATGGCTTCTATTTCACTTCCAATAAGGCCAACCATCGGCTCTGTAGAATCCTCAATTTCATCATCTTCTCCAAGCAGACCAGCGACTTGTTTCCTTGTTATGGGTTCTTCAAGAATGTAATAATCAGGTAATTGGACCTCGTATCTCGGTCTCTGGCTTGCATAAATCCATCCTCCTTTGTCACTTCCCAAGAAGGAACTGCCATGCGAGATACGTTTGAATTCAAGTTCATTCACTGAGATTGAATCCAAAAAATCACCTCAGTTGAGATGTTGTTCCATCTTACGATACCAGACCATTCCGTTTTCATGCTCTTCCAAAAGTCTGAATTGTTTGAATGGTGAAACTGAGCGCATGTAGCCGAATGCAGCAAAATCTACGAGGTCAGGAAGTTCTCCTCCAAAGAAGTCCTTTCCTTCAAATGAATCAGTATACTCTGTTAGGAGATCGTGCCATAGTTTCTTTGGAGTACGCCCATCTTTCTTCACTCGTTTTCGGGCGATGATGCCCCACATGATGGGAAACCCTGCCCATGCATAGAGGCGTCTAGAGAAGAATCCAAATTTCTCAAGTTTTGAAACTCGACGTGTTGTACTAAGCGCAGCTCCTAGGGAACCATAGAGAATGGGAATTGTCGCACTTTTCCATGCATTATCGACATGACTCAGCATGTTATCAAAACGTTCTGTTCCCTTTTCTTTGGAGAGTTTACCTTGGTTGTATTTGTTATCAATGTGTGACATAATTGGAGTGGAGTCGACAACCACAATCCCCTCAGCATCAGTAAATACGGGGACCTTGTTCCATCCGTCTGTAAAGGCAAGTTCCTTCTTTGTCTTCATGGCATTGACTTGAATTTCTTCAACGTCCATTCCAAGGTGTTCAATTATTCCTCGGACTTTCCAAGAGAATGGGCACGTTTGCAATACGTGGAGCGTGGCTTTGCTCATGGACAGACGACAGAGGACTCCTTCTTCAATCCTCGTTATTCTCTTGCTCAGGCCGCCATCCTGGCTTCCAGAAATCATCATTATCAAGCCATGAAATCCATTCATCGTCCGAACAAGAGAGGAGTCGAAAAGCCCGACTTTCCAGACCTTCCCGATTGTATTGAGGGAGTATTCCCTCTGAAAACGCCTGATGCCAATCAACCTGCATCTGCCGAATCTGTCGGCGAGCCGCTTCAGGATTATCAAAATTCATTTCACAAATATCCCGTAATTCAGATAACCAAGTTCTCGTATCTTTCCTTAATGGATCATTGATGATTTGTCTTTTCTGGTTCGATTTCTTACCAAAAGGCCACCATCCCATAACGATTCCAAATCGGCGTTTGTTTTCATCTTTCGTACGAATATGAAAAAAGAACCATCATCTCGCAGAGTTATGGGCCGAATCAACATCCATCTTCACGGGAAACTCAAGGATAAAGCCATAGCGAGTATTGCTGAAATGTATCAACAACGGCTCTTAAGTGCAGGGGTTAAGACACATATACACAACGATTCGCTCGAAGTTTACCTCGCTAAATTAAAGGCTAAAAAAGGCCGACTGATTCTCCTCGATGAACGTGGAGATTCATTCGAGTCAACTCAATTTGCTGCAAAAATAAAAGAATGGAAAATCGGAAGTGAGGACGTACATTTTGCGATTGGTCCCGCTGAAGGATGGTCTGGTAAAGAGCCAACGCTGCAACGAATTTCTCTCTCTTCGTTTACATTTACTCATGAGATGGCAACAATCATTTTGTTCGAACAACTGTATCGTGCTCATGAAATTCTCAAAGGCACGTCGTATCACAAGGACTGAGCGAATCATAAAGAATACCCGTAGCAACGGCGAATCATGGCGCTCCCATTAACGGATGAATCCAGTCTTCGCTGGGTTCTCATCTGTTTCGAATTCCTCATTGGAATTGCACTACTTTTCAACAGCAAGAATCAACCGTTCCCACAACCCAGCTCTCGCTTTGGTTGGCTTTTGATAATGCTTGCTTTGTTAATTGCAATCGGTCAAGCCGCACCAAACCCAATGGGATCAAATGCCCATTTTGTGATGTTATCCGGCCTGGGTGGTTTCGGACTCGTAGCAGGAGTATACCATCTTGCAAGGACCCAACGCGATGTGTTGGTCGCACCTTACGCGGGATTGTTGTTTTGCGTAGGCGTTGTTGGATTGATGGTTGAAACATGGAGTGATCTCTCAACTGTCGAACAGTGGGCGGCGTTCATCACCCTTGTCGTCATCGGCGGCGGTGAAACATGGCTTATTTTCAGAGGCTTACTCATTGGGAAATTACCTCTTGCTTGGTCACAAGCAGGGATGATTGCCCTCATGCAAGGCCGATTAACAGGACCTCAAGGTGCAATTTCCTGCTTTGAGCGAGGCTGGGATGCAGATGAAGAACATCTCAATCCAATGGCTTATCTTGCCCTTCACCGAATTCACCTTTTCCTTGGTAACAAATCGGATGCATCCGAATGGCAGGAATTACTCCTTCGAGAAGGTGGGGAACGAGCAGTTGCTCGCCCATATATTGAAGCGATTCATGATGCGCTTGTTGCACTCGATTCAGAAGCCGCAAGCATCCTCCCGCTCATTGAGGAGGAATAAGGCCGAAAAATCAGGTATACTACTGGAATCTGGTAAATTTTAAGCATAAAACAGATACTTTTAATATCCCAGAGGTCAATAATATAACATGAGTAAAGTAATTTCAAGTTCTGTTTTGTTTTGGATGGTCTCCATATGGATTGCATCGAACTTGTTTTCACAGGCCGTCTACATCGGATTCAATGGTACTCCATACAGTGGGATAGAAATGATACAATCTCTAGGATCGTGGTATTACGTCGTTGTCGTATTTGAGATTCTAGCATGGATCTTTGTTGGAATACACCTATCGCTCAAGGTAATTCGCAACCTACAAGTGAAGGCCACGCCTCAAACGGCATCCTGAAACAACCGCCTTGCATCTCAAACCTCCGATGAGATTAAGTGGTGCCAATAAAAACATGACCACATGTTCAATCTTGACCGTGAACCTCTCTTTTCTGGTCAACCCATGTCGTTTGAAGATCTTCTTGAAGAAGAATTACAACTCGATGGTCTCGAAAATATGCATATTTTAACAGTTGAAGAAGTTCGAGAAGGGCTTTCAAAAGTTGAACGAGAACTTGCTACATTACAATCACTCGTTGACGAAGCACATGATATGACCGAGGAAATAGAAATTCTTCTCGAAACATATGCTCCAGAGCATCCACATGTTGTAGAAATGGCCGAGTTATTGGGTGGTTTGGTCGCACTTTGGCAACAAACCGTTGCGAAGATTGAACGCCTAGGCGCTCGAGTTGCAGGTTTGGATCCTGGTAGAATCGAATGGTACGGGGTCATTGACAACAAAGTTATGCTGTACTCATGGGCAATGGGTGAGCCTGATATTGAATGGTATTATGGAATCGATGAAGGGTATTCTTCCCGAAAACCACTCATAGAAGCATAGTTTCGCATGGTTTAGAGGCGTAACAATGGTTCGAATCGATCGAGTTCATACAGGAGGCGGTGATTCTGGCGAGTCATCGCTGGTTGATGGGTCACGTCGTTCCAAATCCGACGCACGATTTTCAGTTGTTGGAGATTGTGACGAATTGAATTCGCTTCTCGGCGTTGCACGAATGGAATGCGCCCGAGTTCCCATGAGGCACCGTGATGGTGGAGATCGGAAAGGTGCAGGACGCGTTCATTTCATCTGTGATTCAGCACTTTCTAGAGTCCAGCATGAACTGTTTGATCTTGGAGCTGAACTTGCTTGTCCTCCACAAAATCTTCCAGAGTACATGGTTCTGATCAATGAGGATCAATCCGATGTTTTGGTATCGGATATGGATGCGTGGCTAAGTCAAACAGAACCGCTCACATCATTCATCTTACCCGCAGGAGGTCCTCCACAAGCAATGCTCCACCATGCTAGAACAGTTGCTCGACGACTCGAGAGAAACATAGTTGCACTCAGAGATATTGAAGGAGAAGGGTCTGTGCGACCACTTGCACTTACCTATGTGAACAGGCTTTCAGATTGGCTCTTTGTTCTAAGTCGGTGGATTACTGCAGTCCTTGGAGAAGAGGAAATGTTGTGGCTTCCACTTGGAAAGCGCGGAAAAGAAGATGGTATCGCTGATTCAATTCACAGACAAAATGAGAATGATTCAGAGTTTGATGAAATCTGATTATTGCTTTTTCATATGTTCCCAGGCTTTCCGAACAACCGATGTTGTTTCATCATGTGTTAGTTGAGCAAGAGCTTGTTCCCAATCAAGCCACAAATGGCCACGATGCTCGTGTGAAATCGTTACCTCGAGTTGATCGGTTTCAGCCAAAAACCAGAATACTTCCTTGTGCATTCGTTTGCCTTTATGCCTGTACGTATAGGCTGTGCGTTCTACAAAATTTTCCACGAATGCTATTTCTGTAATTCCGGTTTCTTCGCCTAATTCTCTTCGAACAGTTGCGAGATGATCATCATCGGCCAACTCAACATGTCCTTTTGGTAAATCCCAATGACCTTGTGGATATTGCAAAAGTAGAACTGTGTCGAAGTTGACAAGGACTACGCCGCATGAAGTCTCCATGCTTTGTCCCTCGAATCAAATGCTTTGGCCTTTTCGCCGTTATATTCCAATACGTTCAAGTCCCGAACACAAAAGGAATTGTCATGACAGGTGTCGATGCGTTCCCCGATATCCATCGAATCGTAGCGGATTCTGATTTGGATGGGATGTGTGCAGCAGCAGTTCTTCTCAAAGCATACCCAGGAGCCGAAGTGGTGTTTGGACATGCAGCCATTCTTCGAGCAGGAATGTTGGACGATGTCATCGATTCAAAAACAGTTACAGTGGATTTACCATTCCATCCTGCAAGCGGGTGGTATCTCGATCATCACCTCACAAACAAACCAGATAAAATCGAAGAACAAGAATTCACTCAACGTGGAGGAATCGTTCATTGGGAACATACCCCCTCAGCTGCACGTTTAGCGTATGAATTATTCAAACATCGATTTGATTTAACGCATCTTGAAGAAATCATGCCAATGGTTGATGCCTTAGATTCTGGAGGCATAACTCGAGAAGATTTCATTCAAGATGGGCCCGTTTTACAACTTTCTCGCACCTTGTCCTCGACAGATGATGTCTACATGCAACACCTTCTACATCTCTTTTCAACATGTACAGGGCTCTCAGATATCACGAATGATAAAGTGGTTTCAGAACGAATGAAATCCGCACAAGACCAACGTATTGATGCAGTAAAACTCGTTCAAGAAAAGACAGAAATTGTCGATCGATTGGCGATATGCAGACTTGATGATTCTGGTATTCGATCCAATGGATATCTCATTACTGCCCATGTTGGCGACAAAGCAGACGCTTGTTGTGTCGTACACGGGTACAGTAACGGAGATTTGTCGACACCAGATCGCCCTCCGCTTTCAGCGAGTTTTTATGCAAATTCGTTTATCGAAGGAGGACAAGACCGATACGATTTATCAAAACTTGCAACTGCATTTGACCCGCATGGCGGAGGGCATGCGAATGCTTGTGGTTGTCGAATTCAACCACCTGGTCTTGACTCCAATCTACGTGATTGGATTCAGATGTGGAACAATCGTGAAACTCTCCTTCGAATCAATTGAATTCAAATCACTTGGAATGTGTAAATGAATCCAAGGAAGGAGTGGAACATAACCAAAACCATGACTAAATCTGCCGCTCTACCGTGCTTCATACGTTGTTTTGAAAATTTCTCACCATTCTCTTTGTTTGAGGTAGTCTCTCTTCCGTAGCGCACCACAAGCCAAAGAAGGATCAATCCAATCGGCCCAGTATAGCCATGGATGCTTTGTGGAAGTAAATCCGAGGTTGGATCACCTTCCACGATGTACCCTGAAATTGCCCGAGCAATAAATGCGATGAGGGCCAATGAAATCCCTGCCCATAGAATGTATTCTCCATGTTTCTGATGACGTTTTAGGGACTCTTTCCTCTCCTCTCCTTGCAGAGTCATACCTCGTTTTCTCCAACCGTATTGCCGAACAAGCCAAGTGACGAGAATAACAGCAAGAAGAGGATGAATCAACATAATGATGGTTCTTAGAACAGACATTGTCTTCCTCCTCAATACATCCCACGAGTTGCTGTCTTGAATCAGTTTCTCCTCAATTTATCGAAATGATGCCGTCGGTGAGTTGAAAGTCTGTGTCTCAAGCGATAGGTTGGGGGCGCAATGCAAGAAACATATCTCGCGGCTTGTCTTGAAGCAGGATTCAAGACAATCAAATCGCGACGCCTCAGTACTGTGGGTAAATGCCCAGAGTTTACGCTTCTCGAAAAACCTTGGAAAGACCTGGTAAAATTAGCTGTTTTGGAAACGGAACTTCCCGGCCAAGACGAAGAGGGAGAAACCATCAAAGCGTCTCCTCGATTTAGACGTGGTCGTCGTCGAGGCAAGCAACAAGCAACGATTGCAACTCCGGAAGATGTTGCTGCAATGGATGCCGAATCGCCGGCACTTCGCTTCGCATTGATTTTGGTAAACAAACTCCTTCATGTCGATCAGTGGTCAGAAGAGGAAAGTGGGGATTTAGAAAAAGAGTTGAGAAATACTTGCCTGGATCAAGGCGTTCACCCGGTTTGGCATGAGATGGCAAAGCGCTGTGATTTGTTTGGACAGTTTTCAGCATGTCCTATTGTTGACGTCAAATCAAGTGACGCCAAGGCGGGACTGGAATTGTCTAACACTTCAATCGATCCATACAACCTTTCTTCATGCCTAGGCGTTTTTAAATCGGTACCAGAGTCAAGTTTTACTGCTGAAGAACTGGTCGCCATGAAGCGATTAATCAAACGTCTTTCCTCTGGAAAATGGCCCAAGGCTGATGGAATTCTCATGGATTTAGAAGGTGAACTTTCGCTTATATCCCTTCTAATAGCAATGAATACGAATGAAAGTATTGATCAAATTTTTGAGAGGACCCATGGCGTGAAAAGTATCCAAACTGACCGGTATCAATTGATTCATAATCTCACACATGGCATTATTGATTGGAATGATGAACTTCTCGTTCAGGACGATGATGAGTTGGGTAATGCGATTTTAGAAGCAGTTTGGATAAATGGGCCGATCAATGAAATGCATCCTTCAACAGAACAACTTGAAGCAGGGCTCTCAATCCTTCTTGAAAAACAAGCATTGAGCCAGCGCGTAGGTGCAGTTCGATGGAAGATGCTACAATCATATGTTGCAGAAGGTCGTAACGAAGATGCCTTGGCAGTTATTGATACGATTAATTTAGAGCAAGAATCGGATGCATCAGAACTCCTCCCTCTTTTGGTACAACTTGACAACTCAAGTGCCTACAGTTGGTTGGCTAAGAACATCGAAAACATCGATGAAGGCGGTCTTATCTCCATTGGAAGAGAAGAACAAATCCCTCTCGATATACGTTCGAAATCTCTTGTTCTTCTCAAAGAGATGGACGGTGAAGGCTGGCAAGAATCACAGGCGATTTCAGTTCAAGTCTTTTTACAGTCAATGGACTTGGAGAATCTTTCAGATATGCTTCTTGGAAATCCACTAGCAATTTTATCGCATCCATATGAAACACTCCTCATCGCCCATCTTCTCTCCGCATCACATCCTGAAGAGGTTTGGAAACAAGCAAGATCTGCGAGGAAAGATGCTTTGCAGAACATTCACAGTTCAGAATTACCGCAACAAATGAGCGATGATGAGCACAAACTCCTGCTTCTTCTCGAAGGACGAATTGACAAGGCAGTGAGCAATGTCGAATTGGGCATGTCTCTCGGCAAAAACGGCTTAAAGGCAATGAATCAAATTGTCAAGGCGCTTTCTTCTGGAGGATCGCACTTGGTTGATGAAACACAATTAGGAAACCTCGCAGAAGCTCTTAGCAATGCAGATACGACGCCACTTGCACGAGCACTTCTGTCAACAATCATTTCCAAACTTCGATTGAATAATGCCCGACTTTCATTAGAAAATGGAGAGGATATGGCCGGAGCAATTGGTTTGTTAGAAACAGTTCTGCAACAACAGGATGCGCCATTCCCAATTATTGACGGAGTTCGCCAACTGATGTATGAATTCGATCTTGGCATTCAAGGACTGGTTCAATGGTATCAAAGCGCTCACCAACGCTCTATCTGGGCGCTCCTCTCTCAAGCAACTCTCCAAGCATCCCAAGGGAAGAATTTGAGTGCTGCTCGCTTATTCAAGCGAGCTGCTGATTCTAAGAAATTCGATTATGATGAAGAGATTATGTTGTACAGGAAGGCCTTGATTCATCTCGCCTTTGACAGAAAATGGGGCGAGGCCAAGCAACTTCTTTCAGACCATCCAAACCTAAGAGCGGCAATTACTAAACGATTCCAACTCTATCTCGACGTGTCTCATCAAGCCTCGGTTCAGGAGACAGAAAAAGCAACATCAATACTGAAAAATTTTGTTAAAACAACAGAAACAACGACTGAAGAAACGGAAGAAGGAACACGCACCCGAACTCGTACAATCTTCAAAGAAGATGAACTCGACATGCTCCACTCGTACCCTGATGAACATCCAAAACCACTTCCGAGTGAACCATTCACAGGGAGAATCCTCGCAGCAACGAATGCACTTCAAAGAAATCGAAGAACGCAGAGTTCAAAATCATTCGATCGACGATATCGGGACATTATGCAAATGCATTCTCCTGATCCTGTGGAAATTCACACATTGGCCGATCAAGCAAGTGAATCCTCTCCACTCGACGCTCTGCGAATTTTGGAACGTGCACAATTATCAGGCCGCTTCCCGGACAAAAACAAAGCATTTGCAAATCTTGAGTTGATGCTTTTCAGAAGACATCAGACGAGCATCAAAACCTCTGATCGACGCTATCTGCGCAATCTACCACTCAAGCCCCTTGTTTTGGTCGATACAAATATTGTAATCGATGCCCTCTATCAACGCATACAAGAGAAACTGAATCGTTCAAATCATTTCGAAGATTCGACGAATCAACGATCTCACTTCGCCCGATATCTTCTTCATTTGGCACAAAATAATCGGGTTGATTTATGGCTTCCAGAAGTCGTTCGAGGAGAGATTCGAAACATTGCCCGGTCCATGGGAGATGTCAGAAAGCGTTTCGATAATTCCTTCATTGAGTCGGAAACACTGGATTCGACTCTGACTTCAGACATTATCGAGAATATGGTTGAGGATTTGATTGGTGAATTTTCAACTTGGAATGGTTCAAATGAAGAATTTGAAACCGATTCAAGTGGGGATGAATTGAAGAAAGAGATGACGACGTTCTTGATTGAGCACGAAGAAATCTTTGATGAACTCACTCAGATGAAAGAATTCTATGGTGATGCAGCTCATCGAACTGATTTGGAAGGAAGGAAAATATATCCTGAGAACCCAGATTTGATGATTATGAAGTATGCAGCAGTACTTTCAAACCGTCCAATCGATGATGTGGGTGCAATTATAGTTGCAACCCATGACGGTGATTTCACTGTTGTTGCAAGAGCGTTCGAAGAACGGTTTGGTTTCGGAATTGCCAAGAATAGCCGTACGCTAGCTCCTTGGCTCCGCTCTTGAAATGAGCCGCTTATCTTCACATGTGAGCGATGAGAGCATCGCCAAAGTCTGAACAAGACATGAGTGTTGCATCATCCATAAGTCGTTCAAAGTCGTAAGTCACCGTCTTTGCACTAATTGCACCTTCCATACCTTTGACAATAAGATCTGCAGCCTCTGCCCATCCCATGTGACGAAGCATCATTTCCGCAGATAGGATAAGGGATCCGGGGTTGACTTTGTTTTGACCAGCATACTTTGGAGCAGTTCCGTGTGTAGCCTCAAAGATTGAGATGCCAGTATCGTAGTTGATGTTGGCACCAGGAGCAATTCCAATGCCTCCGACTTGAGCTGCTAAAGCGTCAGAGATGTAATCGCCATTGAGATTCATTGTGGCGAGGACACCGTATTCAGCAGGGCGTGTGATAATTTGCTGAAGCATTGCATCAGCAATGACATCCTTGATGGTGATAACAGTTCCAGTAACCGGGTTTGTCATTGTACACCATGGGCCGCCATCGAGTTCAACAGCTCCGAATTCTTCCTTTGCTAGTTGATACCCCCAATCTCTAAATCCGCCTTCTGTGAATTTCATGATGTTTCCTTTGTGTACAAGAGTAACACTGTCTTTGTCATTATCTATTGCATATTGGAAAGCAGCACGAACAATACGATTTGTACCTTCTTGACTAATTGGCTTGATTCCAATACCAGAGGTGTTCGGGAATCGAATTTTGTCGACGCCCATTTCGTTTGTTAGGAAATCGATTAGTTTCTTGACTCCTTCAGATCCTGCTTCCCATTCGATTCCTGCATAGACGTCTTCACTGTTCTCGCGGAAGATGATCATATCCACATCGCCAGGCGCCTTCACGGGAGATGGTGTTCCATCATACCAGCGTACGGGTCGTACGCAAGCAAAGAGGTCGAGTTTTTGTCGAAGAGCAACATTGAGTGAACGTATGCCGCCGCCAACAGGGGTTGTAAGAGGTCCCTTGATTGAAACTAAACCTGTTCGCATAGCATCAAGAGTTGCTTCTGGTAACCATTCTCCGGTTGCATTGAATGCCTTTTCACCAGCGAGAACTTCATTCCATGCAATGGCACGGGCACCATTGTACGCTTTGCTGATTGAAGCATCTACAACAGCTTTCATGACAGGTGTAATGTCAACCCCAATTCCGTCTCCTTCAATGTAGTGAATAATTGGGTGGTCTGGGATGTGTAGTTTACCATCTTTCATGACAATAGGTGTTCCGCTCATAGTTCTCATAACGTCCCACCAATAACCA
>NHFS02000050.1 GCA_002171315.2 Euryarchaeota archaeon TMED117
AACCCGGAAGTCAAGCCCTCCTGCGTCTGTCCCAATACTGTGGTACGAGAGTCCACGGGAACGGCGGTCACTGTGCCCCTCTCCTTTCCTCTTGGTATCCCCGATCCTCATTTTCCTACTCCTAGGTTCTAAACCACCTTTGAGAATCCACACGGAGTGTTCGACATGCCAATTGATACCCTTGACATTCTTGGGTCTGATCAAATTGGAATCCATCTCGCCTCTGTAGGCAATATCCTATTTCATCCCCGTGAATTACCTGATCCAACGATTGAAAAGTTGGAAGAAGTTGTTCAACTCGAACTTGCTCCTATTTCGATAGGGGGTTCAAATCTCATTGGTGCTCTTCTAGCAGGGAATACGAACGGTATGGCTGTTGCTGACATTGCAACAGAATCAGATATCGATGAATTAACCGCCTTCGGTGACGTTGTTGTTATGGAAGGTGGTGTCAATACAGCAGGTAATCTCTTGCTTGTTAACGAACAAGGTTGTGTAGCATCCCCGAGTATACCACAAGATGGTTTAGAAATTCTTGCTGAGGTGCTCGGTGTTGATATTATTGCCACAACTATCGGTGGTCAAGATGTGGTTGGCAGTCTTGGTGTTGTAAATGATCAAGGTGTTCTTCTTCATCCAGATGTAGCACCCGATGAAGTACTTCTCATTGAAGAAATTCTAGAAGTTCCGCCAATGGTCGGAACAGTATCATTTGGCTCACCATACGTAGGTGCAGGAATTTGTGCTTCAAACAATGGTGCGCTCGCAGGCAGTGAAACCACAGGGCCAGAACTCAATCGTATCGAAGATGCCCTTGGTCTAATCTGAGTTTGTGCCATGAGAATGTTCAAGAGCCTCTCCAATGGGTTGTGACTCATGGGTGAAATGCTCTATCAAGGTAAAGTGAAGCAAGTGTGGTCAACTGATGACCCGGATATTCTTGAATTTCGATTCACGAATCAAATTTCTGTTTTTGATCAAATCATTCCATCTCTAATACCCAGAAAAGGTGAATCATTAAACCGAACAACTGCTCATTGGTTCAAGCTTGTTGAACAAGAAGGTGTTTGTGGAACACATCTTGTTGAATTGAATGGTCCTGACCGCTGTCTCGTTCGAAAAGTTGAGGTCATCAAAGAGCCAGGTGCAGTTCCACGTGATGCAGAATGGGTCTTCGTCCCTCTCGAATTTATCGTTCGACATTATCTATCAGGTTCAGCTTGGCGTCGTTTCCAGCGAGGGGAACTGACAGCAGAATCTCTTGGAGTTTCTGAAGATGCTGAATATGGCGTCAAACTTTCTCAACCATTTGTTGAAGTTACAACAAAGTTCGAAGCCTTCGATCGTAATATTGATCGTGAGGAAGCTCTAGCCATTTCAAATATTACAGAACAAGAATTTGATTCAATCGTCCAGGCAGCACTCAAGGTTGACGATATTATTGAAAGAGAGGCAGCAAAGAATGGTCTTATACACGTAGATGGAAAGAAAGAATTTGCACTTGGACCAGGCAGAAAAGTCGTCCTTGTCGATACATTTGGAACACTTGATGAAGATCGATGGTGGGATGCAGAAGCATACTCCAATGGGGAATGCATCGAATTATCGAAGGAATTTGTTCGAACTCATTACATCAATACTGGTCATCAGGCTGAATTGCAAACAGCACGTGATGCAGGTACAACTGATCCACCAATCCCCGCCTTGCCGCAAAGTGTTATTGATGAAACTGCATCCCTTTACGCTTCAATGTTTGAGCGTTTGACATCAGATCAATTCTGATTATTTGTGCTGTCTATGGATGAGCCCAGCGCTTCTCCTTTCTGCTGCCATTAATAGAGCGTTGAGATGTCGAACGGCGTCTCTTACACCACCGTCGAGAGGTTCTTCTCGAGAAACCATCCACCCACTACCAAGTAGCATGGATCTTAAGGATTTGACTTCTTCCAAGGTTATGTATCCTAAGATGATTAAACCAGCTTTTCCTTCCCTGAATTCTTTGTGACCTGTATTCATTTCTGAACACCGTTCTGTTAGATATTCCAAATGCTCTACTAATTCAGAGTACAAACCTTCTGACTGGTTCGGTATGGACACAATGTTATCCAAAATATATTGCAAGGATGAACCTGTGTGGTGAGGGAACCTACCAAATCGTTCTCTATTCTTGTTTTCTCCAAGCATTATTGGTGTTGAATCTCTGTTAAGCATCCGTACTGATGTGAAGAGAAGCGTAGCGTCATCCCAAGGAATTTCACTTCGATTCCCTATTTCTTCCAATCCTTGTTCTCGTAAACGAGAATTAAATCCTTCACGGGAAGCTAAATTTTCCCATAATTGATTGTTGCCTCTGCGAAGTTCCAGTAGTGCTTGAAATGTTTCATCAAGATTTTCAGAAACACACCCGTCCAAGGTGTAAAACGCAGTGGTGGTAGAATTCGACTGGTTCATGCCCTTCGCACAACTTCATACCTATTGAGGTATGTAATTTCATCTTAATCAAAGAACTTTGACATTCGTTCCTCAATACTTGTAGTGTCTACTATTTCATCGTCAGGATCGAGTTCTTGCCGGATTGAATCTAACCTACCCGATGGGCTAAGGTCCGTTTCCAACTCAGGGATTTCCTCAATCAATGAAACAGGTTCTTCCTCAATTTCTTCTTCTTGGATTTCTTCGATGGAAATATCATCTCCAACTTCAGTATCTAACTGAGTGGTTTCTTGTTTATTCACTGGCGTCGTTGATTTTGGTTTTTCTCTTATTTTGCCCTGTAACCGTTGAGTATCCTTTCTTTGCATTACCAAGACATATACTCCAACAATCAGGATTGTTAATGTCGAACCCCAGAGGAGATTGTTTGTAGTAACCAAACTTTCACCTGCTTCAACATAAATTGCTGTCGCAGTATTATCCGACGGATTGTCGTCTATGTCGAATGGGGAATCGCATCCAATCGTGGCTGACAGACTTTCTTTGTCAGATATACCTGGATTTTTGATTTTGACAATCGGAGCAAATTGTGAACCCTCAACATCCACAATCCGTTGTATGCTGTACGAACTTGACGAACTCGTTACTGTAAGGATGCAATTTATGTCTCCTAGGATTTGATAATTTGAACGTGTTATGGCAATATCGAGATCCCCAGTAGCACTGAAACTTGCAATTCCAACATTCCAATTTGATTCACGTGAAACTTGAGCTGTTTCAATTGAAATAACCTCAAGTCCATTTCCATCATAACCAACAACTCGAATCATCAATGGTCCAGGGGCTGGATCCCATTGAGACACAGATAGATTGACCATTCCCGATTCATTTTTTTGAATTGTAAAAGAATTCACGTCCAGTGGAATTGTCTGTCCAGTACTTGTTGAGGCAATGAATGTCAACCGTGTCTGTTCATTCAAGTCTCCTGTCACACTGCATGAAACAGCAACACTGGTTAACGGTGTTCGTCCTAATTCATCGAATACATTTGATATGAATTGGCAGGAGGCTGTCACTTGTGCTATGGATGCTCCAATACTTACATATTGGATGATGTCATTTGTTGATGAGACACTTGCGAAACGAATTCCTTCTTCCAGGACAACACGATACTCGTCTTGGTTCATTGTTGCACCAGTGACTGTCGTAGCAATTGTTGAATTCGAATGCAGCGTAAAGGACTGAGTGGAACCAGAAGAACCTGACAATACTGGGCTTGAAGAGAATGATATATTTGAGTGCTGGACAGTAATCAATCCAATATACAATCCTAAATCAGGATGGTCGACGATGATATTGATATCGAATGATTCCTGATCCCAATCGGAAGGTGGAATGATTTCGAATGGAATTCCTCGTATTTCATGAGGTGATAACGATGCAGATTGTTCCCCCGAAACCGTCCATCCAGTAGGTAAATTCTCCAGATTAATTGGTACATGACTCATCGTATTACCAGAGTTTTCCATCCATGCTAATGGATATCCTCCATCACTACTCACGAACCATGTCTGGTTGGTATTGAGTTCAAAATTTGGTGAAGGTGATACTCGAACTGGTATCTCAAATTCTTCTAACCCTAGCCCAACGCCATCAGAGACCCGTATCTTGACTATATTGACTTCACCTGCTATTGCACTTTCTGGTGATTCGACATAAATGTCGATGAGTTCTGATTGTCCTGGTTCCATAAGGTTGCCATCCGGAAGCGAAGTATTCCATCCTTGGCCAGATTTTGTAAAATAAGGGATACTCGGTGAGTTTCCTAGTTGTACGACTTCCACTTGAATCGTATCCCCACCAGGTAAAATCTCCAATTCACTATTTGCAAGATTGACATGCCATTTTGCAGTTTTCTGTACTTCGAGGGTGATGTTGAATTGACCCAATTCATATCCAGATGAGATGATTTTGTATGTAATCGTAGCAATGGTATTCTCCCATGCAAATGGTATCGTTTGTTCAACAGTGAGAACTTGAGAGGCATTAACCTCAATTTCTAATGAATCAACAGAATCGTGAAGGTCCCATATTGATGTATCATTCACCGTTGTAGCGATACTGATTTCTGGGATTAACTGAACTGTATCAACAAAGTTACCCGTGTTCTTAACCTGTATGCTAAATTCAAATTCTTCATTTGGTAGGACTTGCATATTCTGTCCATCAAGCGGTATGATCTCCCATGAATGTCGTTGCTCCGCTTGAATGAGCAAGGTCGTTGAAGCTGAAACGCTCTCATTGATGATCGAAGCCCAGGTGAATTCTATTTCGAAAGGCTGGGCGGCAGGGATGGATGAATCAAGTGTTATTTCAACAGGCATTATGGTTGTAGCCAATGGTGCCAATGTCCGCTGCGGATTGAAGAAAGTAAAGTCAACATCATCCGAAGAAATCTCATCAGAAGGCACCACGCTTCCACTGAGTAAATACGTGTCTTCACCATTCCCGGGGTTTTCGAGTTGAATGAGCAGTTGATGCGGTATGCTGACATTAAATCCTGAAGGTTCCAGCGATGAAAGTGGATCAATGATACTGATTGCAGAACGATGGATCTGAAGTACATGGACACTGATCATAAAGTCATGATGATTTAATGCGGCATTCTCTGCTGTGTTGAATACTAGGCGCTGAGGAGGGGCATCTGTTGGGATATACACTTCCATAGAGGCTTTGACAACAGTTCCTGATGCCCCTGTTATCTCTAAGACACCATTATTGATGACTGCATTTGATGTGGTATTCCACTGCCAGTGTTGAAGATAAACTCCTGCCGTATTTAGATCCCATGATAGGGAACCACTGGTTGGAATAAGCGCATTAATCTCAAATGTTTGGAGGCTTGATGGAACAGTACGAATATGCACAGGAGAGGAATGTGAACCTACTGCGGTCAAATTAACTTCAAGGGAACGACATAACGTATCATCTCCACTACCAATACATGTTGTCAGGGTTGTAACAGTAGATGTCCCAAGACTCGTCGATAAAGGAACATCGAGATTGATTGCTAATTCTCTCTTTTCACCCGGCTGTAGTGTGATTGAGTAGACATTATTGACGCCGTTATTGAGGACCGGAGTGCCTCCCCAGGAGGGGTTAGTCCAATCAATCGAGGTTGTAGTTTCTGGAGCATTACCGAGATTTTCAATCATCACATAGGCTTCAGCAGTATTCCCCGGGATTCCATAGCCATTAGAACTGCTCAGACCTTCTGGTCCGACTAAGGAAAGACCTCTTGTCCGTAAAGCCTCAATTGGGACTGCGACAGTTGTGTTAACTGACGGATCGCTGTCAAGGGTCGCTGTGATATCGATATATCCGTCTTCGTCCCCCAATGCATCTTGAGGTAATGTTGCTACAAATGTAAGTGGTACAGATGCGGCTGGAGCAATTTCAATACTTGTGAGAGTTGTGCCCTGCTGAGGTGCTACGTTCCATCCTTGCGGGAGATTACTTGTATCGTATGTGACGGTCCAAGATGCAGTACGTGATCCTGTTGCAAGGAGTGATATCTCAACATCCTGACTCATGCCTGGATTAACTCGCGTTACAGATTCAGGTGATTGAATAAGGACTGCATAAGGTTCAACGATATTGAGTGTGATTTCTTCGATATTGTTATCTTCTCTTGCTTCGGTTAAATTGTCGTTAATATCCAAAACTAGCTCGAACAAATGACTGCCAAGTGTCGCAGTAACATCGACGCTAAAGGTCGAAGGCCCTCCGTCACCACTTGGTGACAAAGGTTGCAATTCATCAATGCGTACTCGTGTAATCTCGTCTCCATTCATTCGTAAAACACAATCAATACTGTCTTCATTTTCCCATGTTCCAATATTCGCAAATTGACCAGTTACAGTCAACGTTTGACCAGGGTCAGGAGATGCTGGATTGAATGATATACCATTTGAATCTGGGAGTGGTGCCAAATCTAAGACTCGTTGTGAAATTAGAGTGTCTCCAAGGAGCATATCCAATGATCCATCGCCATCCATATCGGCGAAGGCCGGTGCAGACCACACACGATGTGGTGTTGCAAGAGGTTCATCCCAGCCTTCAGAGACTTCATCAGTGTATCCTGTATCTCCTTCAAATGCAAACACTCTTCTTCCAAAGGCTACAACAATCTCCTTTCCATCTTCTCCATCTATATCCATGAGGGAAGGGGGAGAAACTGCAATTTCGTCATTTGGATTTCCTGAACCACCTCGATTCATAACTTTCGACCATTCTTGATCTGGAGGGTCATTACTCAAGTCGTGACATCCCACCATCCCCTCTCGATCAAAGGATATTGACGAAGCAGAGTACCAAGTGACCCAGCAGAGTCGATCATCAATCCCATCTGAATCGGTGTCGATGGGTAATGGGGGTGCGTCGGCAAATCCGTTTTGTGCACGGAATGAAAAAATCTCTTGAGTTGATGTTAATTCCATACCGACGAATCGAGCACCATATCCTGTTGTTCGTCCGTTTGAATCGGTAGGGACGGTTAGTATCATTTCGGGAGCGGCATCATTGTCGAGTTGAGTAACCACCGGACTAGGGAGTCTCAATCGGGGTGAATCTGTCTGTCCAGGATCAGTTCCAGTTATGGCAACTCTACCCCATGAATTGGAGCCAGTTGCGCCATCCAGGCGCCATATCCACATGTTACCTGAATTTTCATCAATCGTTGTCGCGACAACTGCTGTATTTGAAGCATCCAATTGCGCCCATGCAGGATCGCTTGGATGCGTGCCTCTATCGAGTATCACTTCCCATACTGGCTCAGATGGCATGGATGATCCTAGTGGAATTGTCATAATCTGAGGGTCATCCGAACTGATGTCCACTACTGATACGATAAGTTCAGGCTGGCCATCAAGTTCCAAATCAGCAAGAAGTGGTTGGGTAACGGAAAGGTGATTGCTTTCTCTTGTTTGGGCGTGAGGGCTTGTGATTCCAATTCTTACGTCTGCATCTGACCACGACCACAAGACTTCATTTGAATGACCACCAGTTTGCCAACCTGATTCATCACACGTCAATTCAGGAGACCAAACGTCAACGTTGAAGGAGGAATCAGTATCATAGACGACTATAACTTCGGTTGTTCCATCAAGGTCTACATCCACTAAAACAGGCGTTGAGCGGGCAGATTTTGTTGAACCCAAGTCCACTTGCCAAGCAATACTCGCATCATCGCCTGCAATCAGTGATAGTTTTGTTGTAGAGGTTCCAGTACTGTCGTGAAGAACAACCGCGAAGAGGCCAAGAGGTGTGCATCGTTCTATCGCTCCTGGTGTCGTATTCAAATTTGCTGAAAAATTTCCTATGATTGATCCATATGCATCTGAACCGATGCCATCATCTAAGCCAACCCAGTTGATGACAGGATCATTGATGCTTGCAAGTGAAGTAATATCTTCAACAGAGCCTATCCCTGGGCCGCCATCTGCTGAATGATTAGGCATTGAGCCATTTCGCGTAGGTACGCCCCCATATTGAGACCATGGCTGTTCATCGGGACTCCATGGATTCTCTGAGCTTCTATCAATTATTTCTGCAGGTTGTAATGAGTGGATGTTCATCTGGCTGAGTGAGGTTAGCAGCATGAGCAAAACCATGGTAAGTGCTGGCCAGAATTGTTCCGTTCTGGAATGGCTTACGCTACTCATTGTAGGTATTGTGCATCAAGGGGTTGTTATTGCTTTGGGCGAAAGGTGCAAAAAGAAGCCTGATTTCAAGTAATTATTCTCTATTCGGGAGTGTTTTACTACATCCGCAGTAGCATGAATTAGGGGTGTGCTTCATATAGGGGTCGTTACTGGGCAAAATGACTTCGGTCA
>NHFS02000046.1 GCA_002171315.2 Euryarchaeota archaeon TMED117
ACATTTCGATCAAATTCTAACCTTCATTCGTGAAGGAATTGAGCCATACGATCCTGTAGATTCTTGGTACTGTCAAGACGGCAGCGGGCCTTGGGTCAAAGATTTCAATGGCGACGGTAATGGATACACTGCAAATACAAACGGGGTAAGCAGTGCGGGGGGAAGTGGTTCTGGACCATGGTTCCAATGTGATGTCTCCGTGACAGTTCAAAATAATGAGATGATTGTTGAAAGTAACGGAATCCCAAATCACGATTTCCTGAGCACAATGGGTTGTTGCGCTCCAGAAATGGACTATACGTCGACCTTCCCTCTTAATCCAGTTAATGATACGACAGGAGGGCATGATACAACAAACTGCCCAGCTTCAGCGGGGCGTTGGGAATGTGTTCCAGTTAGAGGAACAGTCGCTATGTCTGTAAATGGAGCTCCGATCTTTGGTCCAGAGGAAGGTCCTGGAGGAGATGCAGTTGCACTTCACTTTGAATATTTCACCGAAAACCGCCAGCCAATTACTCTTGGATGGTGCACTGGTCATTCTGCTGGGCAAAACGGGTATCACTACCACTATGATGCCAATTGTGTATATTGGGAGCCTGAAGCTGGGGAGACTATGGAAGATTACGACCCTTCAAAGATCAAGAGCGATGAACACAGTCCAATTATTGGTTGGGCATTTGACGGCTATCCGATTTACGGGATGTATGGCTACAACGACGATCAAACCTCATTGAAAGCAATTACATCTTCTTATGCAATTGAGCGCACTCAAGAAGGCGGCGACCAAGGTTACAATGGAATTGATGATTGGAATTATGTTGATGGGGTCGGCGACCTAGACGAATGCAATGGACGATTTGGACCTACTCCAGAATATCCTGATGGAATTTATCACTATGTCAGCACCCCTCTCTCCGGTTCTCCAACGATGGTAACCGATACCAATGGACAAACTGTGGGAATGATCGGATTCCCATACTTCCTTCTCTGTTATCACGGCGTTGCGGACGTCGCTGGCCAAGATGTCGGAGGCGGCCAAGGCGGCGGCGGCGGCCAAGGCGGTGGTGGTGGGCCACCGGGCGGTGGAGCAATATTGTACTCCTTCGCTCCAGAAATGGATTATCTCTTTGATCACTATGAAATTGAAGAATTCATTGTTGATGTGAGTTTTTCAATTCTTTTCTTGGCTTTAATCGGCGCAGGAATAAAACGCCGTAAGAAGTGAAATTATGCGTATACTGATTGCTGTGATGACAGTGGCGATGCTGTGTTCAGGATGCATTGGAACGACCGATTTCTATGGCAACACATTGGAGCCGAAACAAGTCTCTCCATTCGAATTATTCGACGATAATGGGGATAAATTCAACCTGTCAATGATCGATTCAGATGTAATTATGGTCGGCTTTATCCACACATCTTGTCTTGACGAATGTGATGCTCTGACAAACTCAATGAATGAATCATACAATCTCCTTTCCGCTCAAGAACAGCAAAGTGTTTCACTTCTATCGATAACAACAGATCCTTGGCATGATAACAGCAATCGCCTCTATCATTACAAAAGCAACAACAGTGTCGAATGGCCACACCTAACCGTAACTAACATCAACACAGAACTTGAAATGATCGAATCAGTGTGGGCTTCATTCGGTACTTCTGTACAAATAACAGCAAATCAAACACAATCACTTGCCCGATGTTCAATACATTTGATGGATTATACAGTAACTCAAACAGTTCATGCAATCCTTATTGATTCAAATCGTAACGTCAGAGTGCAATGGCTTGGCTCTGAATGGGATTCAGAAAGTGTCGTCGCAGATATCAGAAAACTTTCATCTGAATGAAATCCTTTACCAACCGTGTCGCCTACAGGTAGGCAGAGGGTGTTGAAAATGTGGACAGATGAATCGCCCATGCTCCCTTCTCAATCTGGAAAAACGAGACATATTACACTCATTGATCCAGATAAACAATCTCCAGATGAAGCAGCTAACAGAGCGTTAGTTGCAGTCGAATGTGGTACATCAGCCATATTTGTGGGTGGTTCAACCAATACTGGTGATGAAATCGTTCATGCGACATGTCAAGCAATCCAAGAAGCGTTGGAATTACGAATCTTTGCAGCAAGCCAACATCCTGATGCGAATGAAGAGATGTGGAATGTGCCTGTGATTCTTTTTCCTAGCGGAGCGCATGCTATGTCGAGTCGCGCAGATGGCATTCTCTTCATGATGCTCATGAACAGCCGTTCACGCCGCTTCTTAATCGATGAACAACTTACTGGCGCCCCAATGATTGATCAGTTTGGAATTAAACCAATCTCCACCGGTTACATCGTATGTGCTCCTGGTGGAAAGGTCGGAGAAGTAGGAGATGCAGACCTGATTCAGCCAACCGATTTGAAAGCGGTATCTGCATACTGTAAAACGGCTGAAATGTATGGCTTCTCGACAATCTATCTTGAAGCAGGATCAGGCGCCTCAGACCCTGTCCACATTGAACTTATTCAGGCTGCTAAAGCATCATGTAATTGCACACTCATCGTAGGTGGAGGGATTCGAACGTCAGAACAACTCTTGGCTGCAGCAAACGCTGGTGCGGATTACATTGTTACAGGAACGATCACAGAAGAACACGATTCTCTTGAGAGTTTAAGAGACCAATTAGGCTCACTCATCAGCGTTCTCTGATTCTTCATCAAAGAGCACAGGATCGCCACTTCCACCAGGTGATGGAGGTCTTGCTTCATCAACGTCCATACCAGTAGGCAAGTCGCCTTCATGAACATCGAGTTCAACGCGCCCACCTTCTGCTAGGTGTTGCATATCATCAGGAGATGGGGTAGAGAGTGTTCGCTCAACATCAGGTGTGTTCGCATATGCTTCTCTCTTGGCTTCACGAGCATCATGCCCTCGAACCAACGAAAGTGAATCTGCAAAGACACGTCCAACAACTTCTCGAGTTCTTTCGCCTCTACGAACACTGTCCACTTCTTGCATAGCAACTTGATTCTGAGATTCCAATTCTCTAATTTCAGCAACGCGGTCGGTTAGTGCGGCTTCAAGATCTGTGATGGTGAGTGACATTTGTTGAATACGTTCGTCTCGCTCAAAGACATCCGTGTGAAGTCGTCGTTCTCGACGTCGAAGCGATTCATATTCTCGGTTTCTTTCAAGCAGACGACGCTTCATTTCTTCGATTTGCTCAACTAAATAATCGTGTTCTGCAGATACGGAACGGGGGCCCTGCATTACACGTTCAAGTTGTTCTTCAAGGTCTGCAAGTCGTTGGTCTCGAGCATCAAGCAATCCTCGCATTCTGTCTGCAATATCTCTCAACCGTTGCCGTTCCTCTTCAAGAGCGTTATTCGCAGCGACTTCTGCTTCATATTGTGCAGTTTGTTGATCGAGCTTATTCTTGAGTGAACGGACCTCGTCCGCAGTAACAGATGTGAGGCCCGCATCTGCAGCTTTCTCCAAAGCCTCAACCATTAGCGCCATTCTTCCTTCCATCTCAGAAAGAACATCGTCCTGAGACACACTAAGGTCTCGTAATTGAGCGACTTCTTCATGGAGGGCATCTTGTTGTTCTTTAGAGAGTGATGATGCTTGAGCAGCGAATTCTGCGCGACTATCGCTGAGTAAACGTTCAAGGTGGACTATACGAGCATCTGCTTCCTTCAGTTGTTCATCGGCTTGATGCAAACGTTGGATTTCTGGAGCGACTTCATCTTCTCGTTCAGCAAGATCGAGTTCCAGGACACGGAGGCGCTGTTTTAGTGTCACGACCTCTTCGTTTCGTCTACCTAATTCATCCCAAGCGATGAGGACTTCTTCGACGAGTTGCTCGACAGGATATCCTTTGAGCATACCTTCAAGCGCAGCTCGGTCGTTACCAGAGGATTGTCCATGGTTGGAGCCTGAATTTGCAGCGCCGAGCGTCATACAGTTACCTATCGAGACACAACCACTCTTGAACCTTCCCTGTCAAAGAAGGGCAAAAAGCCCCGATTTTAAGGTGAAAACGACGAACCGAATCAGTTGATTGCAGTGTACATGTCGTCAGGCATTTCGCCAGCAAGCATGAGAGCGCCTTCTGCAACCTTTTCGAGTGGGTTTTCAACACACCAAACATTGACGTCACCAATGTCTGAGATTTCTCGAGCAACTCGCTCTGCAAGTCCTTCAATGAGGGAACCTCCGCCGGAGAGGATGATGTTGTTTCGTAGAACTGGTTGGTATTCAGGGTCTGCTTCAGCAACAATTCTCTTGATTGCATTTCCAACCTTAGGAATAAGAAGTTCACAAGCCTCTTGAATTAGATCGCCAATATCGACAGTCTGGTTCTTTCCATCAACGCTGAGGTTTACTTCAACGGTTCGGGCGTCTCCACCGACGTAAGAGGATTCTTCCTTCCACTTTCGAACCATGTCCTTGGTAATTTGAGCTCCAGTGAACTTCTTTGAAATAAGGGTCATGAGTTCAATATCAAGCCAATCACCAGCTTCTTGAATCGTGACTTGGTCTTCATCAGTCGGGAATGTTCCGTGGATACGAGCGATGTCAGTTGTACCTGCTCCAACGTCAACAACGATTGAACCGCCAATTTCGCCGATTCCAAATGCTGTTGCAAATGGTTCTGTAACGACCATGATTGCGTTTACTTGACCACGAAGTGTAGCAACGAGGTTGCTCTTGTCAGTAAATGAAACGTGGCTTGGGGAGCAGATGACTCCGAAAACTTCGTCGAATTCTTCAGGATCTGCTGTTTCGATAAGGTGGGAAACGAATGCCTTAGCAGCAGCCAAGTTCGCTTCATCGTCTTGTGCAACACCAGCAGCCATTGGGCGGTATAGGTTGCATGCGAGTTTGTTCTTCAGTGCGTCTGCTCCGAAAAGAACATCACGCTTCAAAAAGTTGCGAGCAACTGGGTCTTTTGGACGTCCTACAACTGTCTCAATAGAATGCATAGCACCTGCACTGGATGCAATCGTCGATTGAAAGGTTCCTAAATCAATTCCAACATATAATCGCTCACTCATCATCATCACCTTCTCGGATATACAGGCGTGGATGCCATACGGTTTCAATATAGCCCTCCGCTCTCAAGGAAATATTAAATGGGAAAAAATGGTTCAGTCATCCTTTTCACGGCTTAAAATCTGGAAAAATACTGAAAGGAGGAGAGAAAGAACAAGGATGGATAAAATCGATGTCAAAACCCATGGAGAAGGCTCCTTCGCTTTGACTTCATTTATCTCGTATTTTTCGATTGTGAATGTTGGAGATTTAATTACATTTGATTCTGCTTCAGTCCACCAACTTGTATTACGATCAGCGGCTTGAATCACAACCACCCATTCACCGTTTGGAGAGAGCGGGAAAAAAGCATCCTCAACCGCCACATTACAGGTTTGCCATGAATCATTTTCGACAACGACGGAACAAATATTGACAATGATCATCGAATCATTTGAACGTTCTAACGTGATGTTGACGTCCACAACATCGTCATCAAGAACTGAGAATGTCAAGGGGATTGTTGTATTGTTGTGGCTTTGTAATTTAGACGAATCAAAGAATATTTGCGGAATATCATTCATTTCTGCACACCCATTTTCTTGAACCGGGGTTTCCTGAATTGTATCAGGACAATCGTCGATTGAATCGACAACACCATCACCATCACGATCATCGATACACCCGTCCATATCCAAGTCCCATAAACTGGCATCTGTGAAAGGGCACAAATCATTCTCAAACGGAATACCATCATTATCAGCATCTGTGTGTCCGATAGGGTCGAGAACAATACCCTGGATTGCCATCCCGAAACCGATCTTATTTCCTTCAACACCAATGGAATTTGGAGTATTTCCGGGCGTCACATATCTCCCGACTACGAAAACATCAACCCAGTCACTGGAATCTAGATTTTCTGAGGAGAGTGAAATCCCAACAGTTGTCTCATTGGTGCTTGGGAAAGCACTCATGTTTGAAGGGTCTGCGAAATCATAGTACAACTTTGAAAGACCACTTTCTCTGTAGGTATCTCCAACAGCAAACCGGCCATCAGGCAGTCTTACGAGGAGCTGCAAGTCATCAACCATATGAGGTTCAGGCTTAGCCTGAAAGGACATTCTGATGTCGAGATCTTGTCCTTGTTGCAGAATAAACCGTTGCTGAAACACATCACCTGTTCCTAAAAAAGGACCTTGTGCACCTTCACCATCCCAAGGAGTGGATAGAAGAGATTCAAGCGGCTCACCTGAATCCTTTCTTTGATTTATCAAATCAACAGGTTCCGAGTCAATCAGGCGATAAGAGTCGTGAACCCACATATTTTCGATTGGTCGCACATCTTCTTGCATTAATTCAGATTGTATTGCTTCAACGTCGATGACTTCTGAAAGGTTCAATCGGCCCCACCCGTCGTAGATGTTTGGACTTGTACCTCCGCCCTCACCACCATTTCTGAATTCCTCTGACAGTGGCGTTGTTGAAAGCGCTAGAAGTGATTTTAGAAGAGGTGCGGAAGGCGTGAATCCTTCACCTAGAAGAAGATCGTATTGGAAGGAAGGTGCGCTTGAAAACCATGGTTGAAGGGAACTGGAATCCACCCCAGTAATCGTTTCGTTATGACCTGTAACCCAACCTTCACGTACCATTTGTTCCAGAACACTAGCGAACCCTGATGCAGTTGCTGTCGACATACTCGTGCCGCTAAGAGTATGATGGCCTGCATTCCAAGTATCGTTTTGTCCATCAGATTTCGCGGATGTAATTGATACGCCAGGAGCAAGAGCGAAAACACCCCTCGTGCCAGATTCAGTAGGTCCATGGACAGACGAGATCCAACGCTCAGGATCATCGTCTTTGGTAGAAGCTCCAATCGCAATGACATTCCTTGCATTTGCTGGCTCCAAAACTTCTCCACCGTTATTGCCTGGTGCAATTAAAGGAAGGGACCAAGGGTATTCTCGAGTGAATGCATCAAAATCACCTGAACGAAGTGTGTATTCTGTGGTATCATCGCCCCAAGAATCAGAGTGTAGGACCGCGCCGTATTCTGATGATTCGAGTAGTAAATAATCGACATCAGGAGGGAGCCAACCTTCTTGCGAAACGATGTCTTGAACGATAAGTTGAGTTCCATATCCAAGCGCCATAGATGCCGAAGGAATCTGATATTCTTCCGCAGTCGATACTGGGTGACAGCCGATTGAGCCCGCTGTATGCGTGCCATGGCGATAGTCGCTATGGCCTTGGGAATCCCAATCGTCAATTGAGGTATTGATGTGGAGAATCTTACGCTGTGAATCTCCAATAGTATCACTTGTCAAGTTCCGAAAACAAGAATGATCTGCATCAATTCCAGAATCAGCAATTCCAACAACGACGCCACTTCCATTCAATCCCAACTCCCAAGCAAGCGGTGAATTATAATCAGAATTTGGATTTGAAAATTGTATTGCACTGCCCAGATTCCTACTGGTTGTTTCGAGAGAAGGTTCCAACCACAAAACCCCATCAATTTGAGAAAACCAATCCATTGAATATTGATCCATCCATTCGATGGTCACATGAGGTAAAACAGCATTGTCAGCCGCTGTCATTATTGTAATTCCCAACCGTTCTTCCATAATATTGGTTATTTGATTTTGAATAGGCTCTGGTAAGCCGGGTTCAAAGACGATGGTTACGCTTTGTCCTTGATGGGGCGTGGATTGCCAATGAGCAAGTTCATTTTCAGATTCAATTCCATGGAATAATTGTGTTGTTTTGTCTAGTTTCCATGCAATAAGTTCAGTCGGAGAAACGATTCTCAGAGGAACATATCCTGAGTGAATGGCCTCTTCCCAAGCCGTTTGCGTCCAAAGTTCTCCAACAGGTAGCGTAAGTTGCACTTCTTCTCCTCTAAGTTCGATAGGGGCTTGCTCATGCACCATTGAGAGTGGTGCAGCCAAGAGGAAGACAAGAAGAAGAGCGCTTCGCACAACGTTAGGGACCTCCTCATCGTTGATGAAACACGCGATGAGCCGTTTGACAAGTCGACCATCGCGTTTAAATCAATTAACCAGTCGCGATGAACCATGAAGGCCTACCGTGTTGCTGGACAAGCCCCCTTTGGAAGCATGAGACAGAAGTTCTCTCTTGACATCGTTGCAAGTTCAAAAGACGATGCTGAGCACCGAGCATATTCGATTATCGGATCTCGCCACAAGGCAACCCGACGTTCGATCAACATCATCTCAATTGGTGAAATTGATCCTCGAACATCAACTGAACCAACAGTCCTTCACCACTTCCGCGACCAAATTGCGGCAGAGGGCGGAACCATCGCGCCTACAGTTGAAGAAGAGTGAAAGGCACATCGCCGCATTCATCAATGACCCTCTCTAGGCTATGACGGGGCGATACATTGGAACAGACAGAACTTCAACAAACTGCACGACTCGTGGAAATGAATCGTGAACGCTATCATGAAGTCCAAGAACGCGTTGAACAAGTGCTCAACGTTCTTGGAGAACACGACGTAACTGCAACGATTCTTGAAACTCTTTCGAGCAAGAATCATGATTCGAAAATGAATATGCATGTTTCCATCGGTGCTGGAGTAACACTCAGTTGCCAACACCCTGGTGGTGGAGAAGGAACTGCTATCATCGATTTAGGGAGCGGAATCTTTGGAGAGCGATCATGGTCGGATGCCGCCTCAATGACACGAGAGAGAATGGAAGAACTCGGCTCTCTCTTGGAAAACCTTCAATCTCAAAGCAAACAACTCGAAGCAACAATTTCATCTCTTGCTAAGACATTTACACAAGCAGCAGTGGCACAAGAACAACAAGCAACACCTGTTGTCGAACAACCAGTTGAACAAGAGCCAGAACAACTCGAAGAAGAATCAGAAGAAACCTCCAACACAAAAACAAATCGTCGTCGTGGCGGAATGTTTGGTAATCAGTTAACACTGGATGATTAGGTGAGAATATGGGCTTGTTTGATCGATTCAAACGTCGTGTTCAGGAAGTGGCAGACGATGTTGATTCGGAAGAGTTGACTGCAACAGAGGATTCTGAAGAAGGCCAAGTCGCTCTTCAAACAGCAACAGAGGTTGAGGAAGACTGGGATGATGAACCTCTTTCCGAACCTGAAGAACTTCCCCCAGAACCGATTGAATCCGAAGATGATTGGGATGATTGGGACGAAGAAGAAGATGAGATAGAATTGCCACGCCAACTTTCCAAAAAAGAGCGAAAGCGAATGGAAAAATTGGAAAAACAGCGAGAAAAAGAATTGCGTCGAAGAAAAGCCACGGAGATTGCGAAGCCACAAGGATCTCGCGTTGACCTATCAATGATGAGGACGACAACAGGGCGTCAACTCGTTGAGGTAAAAGCAGCTCCAAAAGGTTCGACTGAAAAGGCTGAGATTGAAACGGAATCAGGCTCGGTTTCAATCGATCTCGGCGGAGGTATTGTCTCTCAGGGCGGCCGTGTCATCAAGCAAGGAAAGGTTCTCGACGATCTTCTGGAAGAATTAGAATGGATGCTTCTTGAATCTGATATCTCAAGTGAAGCGGTTACTTCAGTTCTATCTGCATTGAGAAAGAGCCTTGTTGGGGCACGACTCCGTAGAGGCGCAGAACTTGCAAAGGTCCTAGAAGCTGCACTAAAGCGAGCATTACGTAATCTTCTTGCTGCAGGATATTGGGATTTTGATGCTTCAGTACAGTCGTACTTAGATGCTGGAGATGCGCCTGTCGTGGTCATGCTGGTTGGAGTGAACGGAACAGGGAAAACAACAACGGCTGCAAAGATCGCACACCGTCTACAATCGAATGGCCACTCAGTTATAGCAGCTGCAGGCGATACCTTCCGTGCAGGAGCAATTCAACAACTTGAATCCCATTGTGAAAATTTGGGAATACGCTGTATCTCAAGTCAGCGCGGTGGAGATGCTGCTGCAATTGCTCGTGATGCGATAGAATCAGCAAAGGCAAAAGGAATCGATGTTGTTCTTGTTGATACTGCTGGTAGAATGCAAAACAAGACCAATCTGATGAAGGAATTAGAAAAGGTTCGAAGGGTTGCAGACCCCCATCTTGTATTGTTCGTAGGTGATGCATTAGCAGGAAATGATGCAGTCGATCAAGCAAAGATGTTCCAAGAAATGATGAAGTTCGATGGCGCAGTACTTTCCAAAATGGATACTGATGCAAAGGGCGGAGCAGGCCTTTCTATCGCTTATGCTACAGGAAGACCAATCGTTTTCGCAGGTGTTGGGCAAAGCTACGATGATCTTCTCCAATTCAATCCAGACTGGCTTTTGGATGAAATGTTCTCGTGAGGTGAAATGATGTTCCAGGATGAAGAAACAGAACGATTTTTCCAAGTTGTCCATCTATTTCAACGAACAGCCATGGTGAATCTTGGACTTTTAGAACACCCAGAAGGCGGCCCTAGGTTCAATTTTCAAGAAGCAAAAGAAGCCATTGACATTCTTCGAATGCTGAAGAATAAAACTGAGGGGAACCTCGATAATTCTGCAAAGGCGATGCTTGATGGGGTTGTGAGTGAATTACAGATGCAATTTATGAATGCTCCAAAGCGTAAGAAAGCGATGGAAGAAGAGATGGCGAATATGGAAAATGTTCGTCAAACGTTCAATGATCCACGAACCGCACCGGTTGAAGACATTAGTAGCGAAGAATGAACATTTTCAACGAATACCATCGGTTGATTGATGAGCAAGAAACTTGTCAGACGACTTGGTTGCGATGTCTTACGTAAGTGAAGTTTCATCTGAAGACGCCCCAACAGTCCTCATTGTCGATAACAATCAGATGTCGATTATGAGGCTGAAAGAGGTCTTCCGGAAGCGCGGTTTTGCCCTTGTCGTTTGCGAAGATGGCGATGTAGCAGTAGACGAATACATTCGCATCAATCCCGAACTGGTTGTAATGTCGCTTGACATACCATCATTGGACGGGCATTTAGCAGCACTTGAAATGCGAGAGCATGGAGGAGATTCGAGAATTCTCTTCATCGCTCCAAATAGACTCTCAGATCTCGCCGAGCAAGCAACATATTCGGCAGGAGCCGTTGGATGGTTAACAAAACCAGTCACACAATCACAATTGGATGAAATCTGGGATCAAGTATTGGGTGATATTCCAGAAGCACCTGGGCTGGAAGATTTGGATAAATTGTATCCAGAAGATAGAATCAAAGTTGAGCCTGATGATGCCTTACCCGCCCTTCCTCCAATCGCCGAGCTTCCCGATTTGCAAGATCTTCCTCCACTAGAAGTAACAGTCTCTGAAGAGACGCCTACCGAGAAACCCAAGAAGAAGAAAAGGCTTCGAAACTTCTTGATTTTCCTTCTCCTTGTTGGGGCTGGTGCAGCGGTTGCGTATCAGCAAGGCCATCTCGATGGCCTATTGTAACTGATTTCCTTGTTGGACCATAACTGATGTTGGTTGGTGCTGTACAGGTTGTACCCATTGTCCTTGAACATGGACAATTTGACCTTCTTGGATTATCGAGCCAGCAGGTGCTTGAATCGATTCTTCTCTTCGGTACGTGTTGGTCGTGAGAAGGCTTGGGTCACCACGGGCAATTTGACCATCAAGTCTCCTCGCGTTCCAATATCCCCAGTAGACCAAAGCAAGAAGTCCTGCGAAGAAAATTAATCCAATAATGAATAAGAAGATGTTCAAACTTCTCTCTCCATAATTCCTTTCCAAGATGCTTCAGCATATTTTGCTGCAGCAGTAGCAGGGTTGTCATTTCCATGAATTCCAGAACCAACAATGATGCAATCTGAACCGGAACGAACTGCTTCATATGGGTCGCCGTATCGTTGTCCCTTGGCTCCATCTCCCGTTGCTAGATTGATTCCTGGCGTCCAAATCAACTTAGAATTTCCAACCAATTTCCTCAGTTCAGAAATACCAGATGGTTCGCTCCCATTCCCAATAAATCCGAACACACCTGGGTGTTTAGAGCCATGTTCTGCAACGGTTTTGGTATAGGATGGAACGAGGAGATTGCCGCGACTTGACATTTGAGCAAGAAGGAGAACGCCGCCAATACGGCCTTTGCCCTGCCATGCTGATTGCAAACCGTCTACAATGTCGGGGCCACTGATGAGATGGGCGGTTACAAGGTCGGACCAACTTGCAATATCATAGAGGCCAAGCATCTGTTTCTCACTGATTTTTCCGATATCGGCAAATTTCCGATCTTCAAAGATGAGAAGTCCGAGATCATTGGCCTTTTTACAAAACGATGCCCAACCTTCTGGAGTCCAATCATCCACCATGTCGACATGCGTCTTTAATGCGACAATGGATGGATGAACTGCATCGAGTAAATCATTCAATTCTTTCATTGTGGGTCGATCAGCAGCCAAACAAACCAGTGATTGTTTCTGAACTGCAAGTTCCATGTATTGTCGAGCCATTGGAAGGGTTGCAGATTCCCAACGCTCTTTCCAAACACTTGCAGGCTCCATCAGTAACTCCCAAGAGGTGCTATCAATCATAGTTTACGGAGGATGCGCAAACCGTTTATGCAACCAAGTGGAGGCGTGAACATGGCGCAGAGGCGTACCATCAAAGCAACTCTTCTCGTTGCGCTGTTGATGAACGTGCTTCTTTCTGGGTGCTTTGGCTCTCCTGAAACCGCTGTACAAGACGATGAAAACACTTCGAACTATCCAGATATCTACGAGCGGCATACGCTTGATTGGAACTGGACGAGTTCGTATTCTAGAGTCCTCGAGGATGGTCCGCACCAACCACTCTCTGTCCAAGAAGCCACAATCGAAGTCGATACTTCTGGAACGTGGGAAGGAGGGCCAAACACAGCTGAAGTTCACCTTTCCTATTGGCTTCCATCCAATACAGAACAAGGAGATCAAGTCCCAGTAATTGCAGTCGTTAGCCCATATTTCTCTTATGGCCAACAAGGGAGCGAATCATCACCAACAAATGTGGTTAGTGCTGGGCGTGGCGAATTTATCTACGATAATTTCGTTCCTCATGGCTATGCATTGGCCCAAGTTGCAGTCTTCGCTACCGAAGAGAGCACTGGTTGTTTTGACTACAGAGGCGATGGTGAAGGGCAGGGAATTCACGCTGCAGTAGAATGGCTTGGAACTCAAAACTGGAGTAATGGAAACGTTGCTATCTACGGCAAGTCCTACGAAGGAGCAACGGCTTGGGAAGCAGCAGCTCAAGGAAGTTCACACCTCAAGACCATCGTTCCAATTTCTGGAACAACAGCCCTTGGACCACTTCTCTACAAGAATGGAAGTGCAGAAGCACGCAGTCAAGTCATGCACTCGAATTACGGCGGCTCCATTCTAGACTATGATGCAGATGATTTGGACAACATGTGCGCAGATGTTGTAGAAGGATTCCTAGCAGGACCAACTCGATACGGTTTGGGAGAACTGGATCCATACATGGATAATTACTACGATGAACGAAGCCATATCGACAAAGCGCTTGGAAAATACAACGGAAGCATCTACTGGGTACAAGGCCTTCAGGATTGGAATGTTGATCCACATCAAGTCTTTGGAGGTCCACCTGGAACAAATTGGTATCAAGCCTACATTGATGCAGGTTACGATGTAGCA
>NHFS02000079.1 GCA_002171315.2 Euryarchaeota archaeon TMED117
TCATCATCTTTTTCTTGGTACCATAAATGGTCAATCGAATATTTACGATTGTGGGCTATGTTAAATTCAACGACTTCTTCATCCAAGTCACGTCACCTATCCGCGGCTCTTTCAACTCCTATTTGAATCATCGCTATTTTTGATGTGACGTGGTGATTACACATTCATTAAGTGAGATGCACCCTTGCGTTGGATTGGTGAGAGTTTGGATTACAAATCAACAGACGAACAAGACATGATTCGAGAGATGGTCAGAGACTTTGCAGAATCCGTTTTGGCTCCAACAATCGAACATCGAGATAAAAACCAAATCCCTCCCTCAGAGGAATGGTCTCAATTCATTGAATATGGTTTGCAAGGTGTTACAATTCCAGAAGCCTACGGGGGTTCGCCAGTTGATGACATTTCAGAATCAATTATCGTCGAGGAACTTGCTCGAGTCGATCCTTCCTTCTCAGTAATGTACTGTGTTCACGTTGGACTATGCGCTAAGACAATAGCACTTCACGGGGACGATTATCAAAAAGAAACTTACCTCAAAAGGCTTGCTGCAGGCGATGTAGGTGCATACTCACTTTCCGAAGCAGGAGCAGGTACAGATGCTGCGGCTATGACTTGTAAAGCTAAACTTTCAGAGGATGGAACACACTACGTTCTCAACGGAGAAAAGATGTGGGTCACGAATGGGGCTCAAGCAAAAATCATTGTTCTCTTCGCAAAAGATGTCGATCACCCCGATTATGGTGTCAAGAGGCACGGTGGAACAACTGCATTTATTGTAGACTCAACGTTCGAAGGTTTCACTGTTGGAAAGAAGGAAGATAAACTCGGAATACGATCTTCTGATACATGCACGCTTATTCTAGAGAACTGTAAGGTTCCAGTTGAAAATGTATTGAAGGGTGCTGGAAATGGCTTTCCAATCGCTATGAATGCTCTGGACAATTCCCGAATTGGTATTGCTGCACAAGCTCTTGGAATTGCACAAGGTGCTTACGAAGCATCACTTCGTTATGCTCACGAAAGAGAAGCCTTTGGAAAACCCATCGCCCATCATCAGATGATCATGGGCTACCTTGCTGATATGGCAACAAGAATTGACGCTGCACGTCATCTTGTCTACAAGGCATCTTGGTCCAAGCAACAGCATTACGAGCATGGAGGGCCACGTCACTCTAAAGAAGCGAGTATGGCTAAATTATTCGCAGGAGATACTGCAATGTGGGTCTCTGAGCGTGCGATTCAGATTCACGGTGGCTATGGATACACCAAAGAATTCCCTGTAGAGCGATTTTTCCGTGATGCTAAGATTACACAAATCTACGAGGGAACTCAAGAAGTCCAGCGTATCGTTATTGCTAGAAGTCTTCTTTGATCACTTGTAATCATAAGAAAGAACAGAGAATACAGCTCTTTTTCTTCCAATGTTCCAACTTGCGATATGAGCGTCAATTTCAACGATATGATTTGTTTGGAAATTGTTGACAAAATCATTTGCACTTGATTCGAATAGAAGTTCAACCTCTATTGAATCATCTTCGACAAGGTTTCCGATAATGGTTTTTCCATTTTTGAATGCACTAGGCGCCATTAGAGTTGATTCGATTTTGCCAATTTTCACTTCAAAATGATGGCCAAGGTTTTTCGTTTTTTCGACAGCATCTCTTATTTGGCTGCTAAGCTTCATTGAGTTCATAAATTCAATCATTTGTAGATGGTTTGGTCCAGAGGTTGTTGTCTGAATCGTTTTCTCTTCAGATACATTTACTGCTTCCTGTGGAGTTTGATGCACTTCGGCTTCAGTGGTTGAGACCTCTTCAAGTTCCAAATCGATTTCTTCCATTGATTTTTCAAGTTCTTGTTCAGCGGCGATTCTGGCAGCCTCTTGTTCAGCGGCGATTCTGGCAGCCTCTTGTTCAGCGGCGATTCTGGCAGCCTCTTCCTCAGCAGCAATCCGAGCCGTTTCAGCAGGATCTGGGATTCCTAGTGGCAAACCAATCTGTTCAAAGTACGTGAATAAATCACCTACAGTAACTGTTTTGTCATTATCTGAATCAAGGAGTGTGAGGAGGCCATTGATGACCCAGGCAGGGGGTGAGGTTCCTGTCGTCTTTTCCAATGCAGCGGAAAGTTCGTGCGGTTGGATGACCGCATCATTATTCGAATCAATCGTGTTTGCAATCTCTGCACCAGTGAGTCCAGAACCAAGCAACCAACTAGTGAATTGCTCGTTTAGTTGACCAATCATCGGGTTTGTGGAAACCATTTGTTTGATGTGGTTTCTCATTTTTTCTTGGACCATACTCTTAGCAGCAGACATAGTACTCATTCACTCCATTTCGCCGTAGGGTATCAAACTGTCTGCGACGGGAATTGAAGTTTTGGCCAATGATTAAACTCATCCTCATGCCATGAGAGGGTGCATAGAAGAGTTTCAATTTGCTCTAAACTTGTTAGATTACGAGCGATTTGTTCTCGATGCAACCAGTTTTTGAGAGCACCAAGTTTTGGACCTTGATGCATATTTGTTTGGGCCATTATCCATTCACCGGTTGCTAATGATTTAGAATTATCACTTGTATTCAGCCCCTCGTTTCTCGATATTCGTTGTTGAATATCATCACTCGAATGACTGCCATGATTCATAGGGGCAAAAAGAGATTCAATTCGAAGGTGTTGTTGAGCCCAATCTCCGAGAACATACTGATGTATACGCAGATTTGAATCCAAAAGTTCTGGAATATGGCCTAAACAAGAGTGTCGGAACAAAAGCGTCTTCTTCTCTTGATTGCTAAGTTTCATTGTTCTGGCAATAGTTTCGCACATTTGACTTGGTACATCCCGTAAAAGAACGACAAGTCGATCAAGAACATCATCTCCTTCAACAGAGTCGAGTTTAGAAATACGATAATCATCTAACATCCAATCGTAATCAAAAATTTGACGAAGAATTCCATCATCAGCCATTCGTTGAAGAATAATTGAAGCGTTTTTTCCTAAGAGGATCCGTTTCAATTCTGACCATATTCTTTCAGGAGCTATCTTTGAAAGCATACTCCTGGTTGTTCTCAAAGCATTCGATAAGCCACGTTCAGGTTTCCAAACACCTGCAAGTCCTTGATCCATGAATCGATAGGTTCGTAAAATTCTCAAAGCGTCCTCAGAGAGTCTTGATTTGGGTTCACCGACAGCACAAATACGATTTCTCTGAAGATCTTCAAAACCTCCATACGGGTCATAATAAACAGATTTGTTAACATCCAAGGCCATTGAGTTCATCGAAAGGTCTCTACGAGACAAGTCAACAGTAAGAGAAAGACCCCATTCGACTTCGTCAGGCCTTCGCCCATCTCCATATCCTTTTTCAGTTCTAAGTGTTGTAATTTCATAAAAATCCCCCTCGGAGCGAAACGTAATCGTACCAAATTTCTCTCCAGTCGGAATCATGTCAGGATATTCTTTCATTTCCTCAGGCACCATGGTGGTTGCTAAATCATATTCAATGATGGGAATTTTAAGTAATGCATTACGGACTGCTCCGCCAACAATCCAGACAAAGTGTCCTTGGTCCTCAAACCAATCAAGAATTCCTAAAAGGCTTGATGGAAGGTTTTGAACCATTTGTGCGAGTTCAGGCGTGAGAGGTTTTGAATTCATTCCGCTGGTCGGTTCCATACATCTCCCCCATGTTGTCCGTTGCTCAAGCAAGAAAAAGCATTATCCCGTCAATTTGATTGGCAATGGTATGGCTTGGGACGAATCCGATGTGAGACTTGTCCCACTCGAGTGGCTCAAACCGCATGAAGAAATCAAAGTCAAGAACATGAAAAAACTACTCACAATGACACTTCGATGGGGTGGATTCACAAAACCACTGATCGTCGACAAAGTTTCAGGGGCTATTCTTGATGGTCATCACAGACATGCGGTTGCAATGCGGCTAGAACTTGCTAGGATTCCTGTAATCGCTGTGGATTATTTTGAAAATGGCTCAATCGACCTTGAATTATGGCCATCTGCACAAATCGATGAAATAAGCAAACAGGACGTCATCGATAAGGCTTTGTCAAATGAACTCTATCCACCAAAGACGACACGGCACAGAATTGCAGATTACCTGCCTCCAATCCATGTTTCCCTTGAGAAATTATCACTTCTCAACCCTACGACTTCTGAAGAGTTCGAGTAGTTGCTTTCCAGAACCGATTGCCTTCGCAAACAGATACTGTCGGATACGCAGGTTGGATTATTGGACTCACATTGACCTCTTTTACGACCGAACGCCGCGAATAGAGAAGAGCAACCTCTCGTTCTGTATTGCCCTTGAGTGCGGTTTTCAACTGTTCTGAAGAAGTGATTCGTTGACCATTCAATGCAATGATTTCATCTCCAACTTGAAGATGTTCACGTACAGGAGATCCTTGTAGATGAGATGATATGAGCAACTTATTGTTTTGATTACGTAGGTTTATTCCAAGCCAACCTTGGTCAAAATCATTCCATGAAATCTTCTCAGTCCCTTCTTTACGTTCTTTTTTCTTGCTTGCTTCGTATGGTATACCAAAGAGACTGAATGCGCGTTCCAAATCTAAAACACCTTTCTTGGTTGTAAGGTCGTCAAGGAAAGATCCAAGTCTTCGACCTCCTGAGAGAGATGTTAGGGCTTTACGAATATCCTTGTATTGTATGCCCCGATCACTTGTATTTTCAACATCAGTATTGTGTTTATGGAAGAGTTTTGCCATGAGATCTCCAACTCCTGATTCTCCGTTTGATCTCTTGCGCAGTTCCGCATCGAGTGCGAAGACAGATAACTCTCCTTCGAGGTAATAGGAGATCTGCGTCTCTCTAGAGTATGCATGGCTTCTATAGAGGTGTATCCATGCCTCATGGCTCGATTCCGTGAGTGATTGAGAGTTAATTCCACTGCGAGAATGATGCCTCTTCAACTTTCTCTTCAGGTCTGCAAAGTAATCCTCTTTGCTCCATGCACCGCTTTGTAAACAAATAATGTCCCCCAACCATGATGTTGTGCCTTCAAACCACCAAAGTAGGTCGGAATTGACCTCTCTTTGGAGATCATAGTCAAGGAAATTCTTTGGCCTTAATCGCTTAACGTTCCACTGGTGCAAATATTCATGGCTAAAGAGGCTGACTAAATCTCTGTATTCTTCAACATTACCTGGTTGTAGGGAAGCCCTAGGAACCATTGAGGTTTGAGAATTGGTATGTTCAAGCCCACCGCGCGCCCCATCTGTCAAATGCAAGATTGTGTGATAGTCCTCTTTAATGATGCCAAATAATGCATGATGCTCTCGGATAATGCTCTCCATGTCATGGACAAATCGTTCCACCATGACAGGATGCGGTTCTTTTCCACCCGCATCCCAAATGTCGAGTGTATGTCTTCTTCCATCAACAATAGTTTCGATGACAGAATTTGAGTTACATTCTGCAATTCCATCCAGTAAATCATCTCGGTTTTCTGCTGAATAAGTATGAACATTCATGTCATCGTTCTCCTTTATTCCAACTGGATTAAGTTGTGTAGTAACAGTCCAACTCTTTGGAAGTTTGAATTGTATCGAATGCTGCAAATTCATCCGTTCAGTTTCAATTCCAGAAGTAGGTAAAAACCAGGTAAATGGAGGCATCATGTGAAGATGAGTGTGATCAAAATGATTGGAACGAACACTTAAATCAACAGCTAAAAGTTCGTATTTCACAGTCACATGATTTATTGATTGAACATTTGAGATGACAATAGAATCTACATCTTTTCGAGAAAACGGTAGAGCATCGCCTGAATCATTAGTTACCGATAAAGCCGTAACATGCTGTATAGGTTCGCGTAGAAAATACGACCCTGGGACCCACCGAGGAAAAGAGAGTTTCAGTTTTGGCTTCAAGAATGGAGCCTTGATTTGGATTTCAACCTTAATTCTCTGATGAGAAGGTTGTGTCGCATCGACTGTGAAGGTGATTCCTGACTCTGTCATGATGGGGGTTCATCGGTTACGGTTGATAGATTTCGCGCTGCACTCAGAACAACTTCGTCAGAAGATTGGCTGAGAATTCTTTGCGCTAACTTTTGAATCACTTCGTCATTTTGTCGATGCAATACACGTTCTAACATCCTTGACTTGTCAATACTATCTACACGTTCATCAAAGAGTAATAATTCTCTCAAGACATCACTCTTGGAATCATTGCGTCCGACAAGCCAACGAGAAACAACTGAGGTGCAGTCTCCTTCTAGGAGTGTCTTGATCCTCTCATCATCTGCTTCCTCTATGTGTTCTCTCATATTTTCTACAAAGAATCTACGTTGTGAATTTGTACAACTTTTTGCGAGAGGGATGATGTTTTCACTCCCTTCTTTAATCGCCTTAGGAACCGCTAGTTTCCATAATGCAGCATCACTGAAAATCGCTCTGTTCAAGAGAGTTAACTCCTTTTCACTAAGATCCATTTCAAGCATACGAATTCCTGCCTGTTTTCGTACATCAGGATGTAAGTCTGTGAGAGCATCCAATAAAACAGGGGTATCGTCTGTGAGCGCAAGCATTGCTGACTTTATCACTTGGTCTTTTGAATTTAAGAAGAGTTCCCCTTCATCATTCTTCAAAAAATCATTATCGATGAGGTAGATTGAAGCATTTCTTCTCACAATCGAGTCTTCGCTTACAAGTAAAAGGCGTGCCAATTCTTCAGCTAGATTCATATCTTGGATATTTTGAAGGACCGAAGAAACACATTTGTGACCATCAATCTTCTTTCCAGTAGCCAGTTCTACCAAGAGGTGAGGTGCATGTGTAGGAGCCCATCTTCGATAAGCTTCAATCGCTTTATTCCGAAACCAGATGTCTTTGTCGTTAAGAAAACCAGAAAACGCTTCTACGCTTTCGTGAATATCTGAATCAAATAAGACGCGAACTGCCCTTCTTCGTTGACGAACATCTTTGTGTTTTAGTTTAGCAATTGTGGATTGAACAGATGCAGCCATATCTCATCCCTCAAGGCTTAAATTCATCAAAAGTTGGTCCAGAGGTGTCGTCACTTCCATCGATATCGCCAGGTCTAGCAAGTGAAGGAGCTAACATCAATTGGATCATTGGCCACAAATGTACAAATTGCTGCATATTCTCAATGATGAATTCCTCTAATCCTTCCTGTTCTAAATGTTCCATGAGACGTAATTGGTCCGCAAGTTCGGCTAGAGCGTGCAAATCTTCTTGACTGCACATCTCCATTTCATGACATGTCTCAATCAATGTTTCAATTAAGTCAACTATTTCCACTGCAGTGAGCGGTTTTGGTTCGCTTTCAATAATGTCAACTGGGCCAAAAGAAACAGGTCCCAACGACGTGGGGTAGAGTTCATCTCCTTGGCGTTCAATTTTCATCAATTCCTGATTTATATCTTGGCCAATCGGAGCAATGACAAATCCATTTTCAACAATTCGTTCTTCCATCCACTTTGGAATCTCAGAAATTCCACCAGTTATGACGATTCGATTCAAATCCCCAGGCGTTTCTATTGGAGCCACCTCGATAGCCTCAATTGTCCGGACATCGATTGTTGGCCAACCTGAGAGTGCTTTTGCAGTATGCCGAATGATTTCCTCTGATGGATCGAGTAAGAGAACACGACCATCTTCGCCAAGAATTGTTGCTATCAATGCTGCAAGATATCCTCCTTTTGAGCCTAGAATAAGAACTTCTTGACCTTCTGTAAGTTCAAGTTGATGCAGTAATGTAACGATCATATGTGGAGCAGAAATGGTCTTCACTCCACCGTTTTTAGTCTCCATAAAAACGACAGGGCGATCATGGAAGAAACAATCATAATCATAGGATGTGAATTGCTCAAGATGGAGTGAACACATCGCTTCTCGGACATGGACGGGAACAATCATCCCTGAGTCTTCAATCCGATTGAGAAGTTCGCTCACTCCCTCCATGAGTTCCTCACCATGGTGTTACGTAAAAACATAAGGAGGACTAATCAATATCCTCTCGGAGCTCATTTAGAATCTCTTCGGGTGCTTTAGACGAGTCAATTTCATTAAATTCTACTTGATTCTGTTCAACTTCTAATTCAATATTATCTTTCATCCTTTGAATAAGTAATTCGAAACCTTCTGTTCTTAGACTTTCAGTGTCCTTCATATCAAGTTCCATGCTAAGTACGATGCTGCGAGCATCTTCTGGTCTGAGACGAACATCGGTCATGGAAGAAAAAATATCATCCATCAAAATTCCTTCGATCTTTGTTAAATGCTCTGATACCGTTGCTCTCGCTAGACCCATTTGTTCTGATAATTCAGTAATTTTGATTCTCTTTGGCAGATCATAATACCCATTATCGTAAGCAAATTTGGCGAGTTTTAACTGCTTTTCAGAAAGAATTGACTCGTAATTTTGAGGCATAAGATTCAGATTCCTTGCACTTGTTCGATCAGGTTTTGACATTAAACGCATAACTCCAGACATGAGTCTAAGTTTCAGTGAAGGGCCTTGTATGACGTAGGTAAGTCCGTTTTCATCCAATCGTGATCCTGGTACCGCATAGGTTCCCTTTGTTCTCGCATTCAGATTCGATAAAGGATGGATGATTCTACAGATAATGAGATGGCCTTCCTCAGGTTTGTTGGACTCGTGCATCACATCGATGACATCCAAGAAATCAAGTGAGTCGATATCGGAAATTTGCACACCCTCTTTGAGGTAAAACTTGAATAAACACTGAATATCCCTGGGAGCTCTACTAATGTAGGAAAGAAACTCCACGCGCTCTGCAACATCGAGTAGAGGGGCAATCTCAATCGCTCCCAAGCGTTCCCGTTTCCAGAAAAAACTCGCTTCCCGCATGGGTTAAACTAGGCACACTATGAATTAAGTCAATCGGCTATGTTTTTTTGAACTATGAACGCATTTCCAGCCATCCAAGGAATGTTGCGATTGGCAAGAATATGGCCAGTAATCGATTGATTTTTTTCCTTTGATTTCGTAACTCTTCTGATAATTCAGGACCTACTTCTATCGCAGAAGTAAACCGAGATTGCCTTGTTTTGGGAAATTTCTTGTCCACTGTTTCAAGGACAAGCGGCCGTAATTGTGGTTGTCGGCTTGCTGGAATACCTCTCCCAACAATATAACGGATTGGAAAACTATCGACTAAAGGTAATGTGGCTGTGAGTATTTCTTGCACCTTTGTAGAATCATGAAGATCGAGACGAACAGTCCGTCCATCGCTACGGATGTGACTTAATGCCCTCCATTTCCCCTTCCCTTCGTCTAATCCACTAACAGCATCGAGCACACGATTAAAGGGAGGTATTTTTGATACCACAGGACGTTCTCTTCTTGCCAAAAAAGGACCGAGAAGAATGCTCCCCAATATTGGAGGTAGCGCCATGAGGTATACAAGACGCAAGATTTCATCAGGGCTCGTTAATGCAGAAACCAAGGCTAGGCTAAACCCGAAATAAAGGCCTAGAAAACCTCCTGCTTGAAGGCCAATCCAGAGGCCAACTCGCTCAGTAGCCTGTTCTGTCATGAAGCGCCGAAGAGGTCAAATGAAAAGAAACCGTCGATGAAGTCAAGGATTAAAGACGGTTTCTCCATCGATAGTTCATGGAGCGCAACGGTCTCGACTCGAGGTCAAGAGACAAGAAGGTGGGTCTCTGGATTGGGGGAATCAGTTTCTTTCTGTTCATTTCCTTTTTCATCGCTCCATTAATTTCTGAACCAAATACAATTACAGACTTATCTGGAAGAGCCAATGCTTTCGATTTCCATAAAGAAAACGAGCATAATTTTACATGGTCGGATCTCGATTTTTACAGCGCTACAATATACGCATTTGGGGATTTAAATTGTCATCAAAAGCATGAGCGTTCTTGGTCTATTAATGGCAATCAAATGCCCGTATGCGTGAGGGATGTTGGAATATTTGCAGGATTGGCTATTGGAGGTTTTCTATATTCGAGAAAGGGAGTCAATAGGTGGACTCTTAGAGATACGTTCCTTTCGATATTGCCTGATCAATACATGACAGATGTGTACCTCAAGAATCGAAGAACACTCCTGTTTTTAGGAATTGGAGCGTTATGTATCTTACCACTTGCAATCGATGGATTCACTCAACTCCTAATGGATCGAGAGTCCACGGCTTTTCTTCGATTGACGACAGGCATTCCCTTTGGTTTTGTTTTGGGCGTATTCTTTGCTGCTGCCTACAGCGCACGACCGAATCGATTCGATAGAGCGGGCGATGTCCGCCTTCCTGGAAATGTTCGTTTCGAACGAGCTCAAGATGTAGAAGAAGAGTGATTTGGAGGAGGCATTGACCACCACACCAGCAATTGTTCAATGTCTTCCGGGACAGGACAATTTGCATGTCCGCTGGTCAATATTTTTAATCGTTCAATGATGTTTTCAACAGTCTTCTTAGCCTGTCCATGATGCATATTTTGCAAAATCATTTTGAGTCCATCTTCCCAATTTTTACTTGGATTGGCCTTTCTCCAACTCGAAAGAGGCGTCCTAATCGGCCACATTGCAAGTGTTAAACGAGCAAATCCAATCATTGAATCTCTCAATTTGAATACTTGGCCTTCTGAAAATGGTATGTGATTTTGCTGTCTGTGAATCCAATTCGTCTCTTCAAGCCATTTTACCAAACGCTGAGTGTGGCGCCTTGTAACCATTCTATGTGGTCCAAGGGATTTGTGTAAACGTGGGATCTCACAAGATCCAGCCATGAGCGAAAGAGTTCCCAAGACCGACCAACAGGAACGTGCAAATGGATTGATTGGGACATCAAATTGCTTTGCTTTTTCTGCACTCCAAGAGTCTTCTGCAAACTGCATCCATTGGGAGGGGGATCTCCCAGACAACCATCCAATGTTAACAGAGGTCTTCTCCATCGGGGCACCTGGGAGCCGAGTCTGTTGTTGGACATCATGAGCTAGTCTCTCTAGTAAGTATCTGTCTACTTTATCCCCGTCAACATTGAGTGGAGCAGGCCGACGATTGAAAAAGGTACGTAACTCAGTACGTAATTTTTGACGCAACTCGTCAAGCCCTCCTTCGTTCAAAATCGGCCCCACGACACAGCATTTATCGAAAGGAGATGTTACTGCTATTTTTCCTGATAAGAGATCATTGAATCCTTTTCGGATGGTTCTTTGAATCTCTGGTGTTTCAAAATATTCTTGTTTTTCGCTGCTCATGCGTAACGTTGCATGCTTTATTCGATCGATTGCCCGATCAGGATCGCAATCAATCCATACTACCAAGTCTGGAATCATTGCAGCAGAGTTGATGCTGCATACAGTATCGACTCCCAAATCTCCTACTACACCTTGATAGATTAGGGAGGAATGAATATTTCTGTCTGAAACAACAACTTCTCCCTTCTCAAGTTTTGGTCGAATCCATGTGTGAGAGTGGTCGAGACGATCTGCTGCAAACAGTCCTGCTTCCTGCAATGGCGTCTTGTCACCAATTTTCACAGATTCGAGTGCAAGTTTTCCCAGTTCACTATGGCGTCTGGGTTCGTGTGTAAGGTGAACATCATTGAATGGGTATTGACTCAGCAATTCTGCGATGATTCGAACCGCTTCTCCTTTTCCAGAGCCATCCCCGCCTTCAACGGTGATTAGGTACACCCTATTCCACCTCAGGCTGTTCAAATTCGTCCTTTGCCAGGACCATAAGCCCCATTCCACAGAGAATTAAGAACGGGCCAAAGACGATGAATCCACGGCTGAAAAGTGCAATTCCGGCTAAATACTGTGTTCTTCGATAATTTTGTTGCTTTCTCGCACCAACTGCCGAGTAAAGGCCTACGACTCCAGCGATTATTGTGACTAAAGCAATCCCTGTTGAAAGGGCAACTGCATTTTCAAGGGTCCAACCTGTACTGGATATTGTTTCGTCTTCAGTAACGGTGCCTTCACCGGGGGTCATGGTAAATGCGTCTTGATTTACGTTTGTCGCAATAATGGTACGCTCAACACTGTTGTACCCTTCTAATGTGACGCGTATGATGTGTTTTTCAGGTGCGACATTTTGGAATTCATAATATCCGTAGCTGTTTGTACTTGCAGTTTGTAACACAGTGTTACTTCCTATTTCGAGTAACTCAATGGTTACGTCTTCCATGGAATCTCCTGATTCTGACTCAAGTACAATTCCTCTTACATCGATCACATCGTCGACTTCAAGAGTATTCCCAAGAAGGTCGGTCGGATTGCCCTGCAATAAGAGTAAACCTGTAATGATTCCAAGAACACTACCTATGAAGATGAGAGATGATGCAAGTGTGAGTAGTCCGCTCTTGTCATCGATAAGCAGTAAATCCTCGTTCTGAGTAGTAGACATCGTGATTTCGTGTTCTTGAACAACCAGGTCATCATCCTCTCCGGGGATTTCTTCTTCCCCGTCTAATTTCTTACGAACACGTGCACGTAGAGCATCACGTCGTTCGTTAATGTCCATTTGAAAGGCCTCATTCGTCCATTGCGCGGATTAGTGCGCTATCGGGGTATATCCGCGCTATACGTTCCTATGGTTTGAAACGCACGCTTCCATGTAAAATTCCGAAGAGAAGTAAAACCGCTCCTATTGCAGAAAATACGACGAATAAAACAACAGCATCGTATTGTGTTGCATCCTCGCTTTTATTTTCGACGTCATCTTGTAATGTGGTATTTTCTTCCATAAGCCAGGAACCTTGTCGCAAACCGAGTTCGAGGATACGCCCTACATGGGCTAAGGACTCCGCTGAAACTTTGTCAGGCGTGTCTTCGTGAGTATGCCAGTATCCTCCCCATTTTGTTGCATTTGGGCCATAACGAATATCGATTAAATCAATTGCAGGAATCCCTACTTCAAGCATTGGAACATGATCGTCAATAACGCCATCGAGGACATCCGTATTGACGATGTCTATTCCAAGACTCCCATCACATGCAGGTACGTCCTTTACCAAACCCAAAGAAGAAGCCAAATCATCAACTGCTTCCCATAGCCGATCGGTTTGAGAGAGTCCCACCTTTGGAGGATATACTCTGTTAATTTGCAAATCAGCATCACCTATCATGTCCACTAACAAAAAGGCATGAATGGAATCAATTTCTTCTTGCGTACGGTCTTGTGCCCAAGCTTTAGCACCGAGCATACCAGGGACAACACCTTGATCTTCGGCATCTGTAAGTAGTATCCAAACTTCGTGTTCAAGTCCTAGTGTTGGCACGATTCGTGCTAATTCGGAAAGAACTGCTACGCCGCTACCTCCGTCGTTTGCGCCAGGAATAGGCTCACCAGTTCGATTTTCATCATCATCTCGTTCAGCCCTATCTCTTGAATCATAATGGGCTGCGAGAATGACAACAGGCAAATCTGTTTGGTTAACATTTGGAGTATATATTCCGTGTAAATTCGTCATATTTGTATCGGCGTAAGGATGTTTATCGAGCGTCCAATTCCATGCCGTGTTATTTTCCATGAATGACTCCAAAAGTGCTTTTGAGGCATTGCTACCCGGTAACCTAGGGCCAAGTCCTACTTGAAACGAGACGGATTCATTTGCTCTTAATCCATCGAATTCAAGAGATTCTATACCTTCGCAGTTGAGGGTATTTTCATCAATTGATGTCGTTTCAATTTCATCGGCGTTAACAGGGTTAAGTATGGAGAGTAACAGAACCAAAACGAATGAAATTGCGACGGATTTTGCTGGCATTATGATGATGCCACGGACGCGGGGTATTAAATACCTCATTTTGATACATTAAATTGTGATGCAGCATCACAAATTATGGTGATTTCCTAATGTCTGAACGACGCTCCACTAAAGCCATCCTCCTCGTTGCACTTATGTTGGCCTCAGTCGCAGGCCAGGCTGCAGCAAATGAGCAAGACGCTTCTCCTTCCGATAACGAAGAAGAAATCGGCCTCGTCTATGGTGACCTTTCACTCTTCGATACCTCTCAGGGTTCAGAATACTTGTTGATCGAAGAAGACATGCCTGTTGTTTCTGCGACTTCCTTCATCAAACAGGCTTGGATTGAAGAAGGCCGGCCAGGTGTCGATCAGATTGAATATCAACCCTCGATGGGACGAGCAACCTGTACTCAACACGTCGTAGGTGACACCTTAACAGTTCCAATTTCTGGTGGTTCGGCCAATGTTTACGTCGCTAAAACAACCGCTAGCGTGGCGTTCCTAGTCCAGTCAGGTAGA
>NHFS02000010.1 GCA_002171315.2 Euryarchaeota archaeon TMED117
ACAGGAGGTGGGCGAGGAGTCCAATGAGGGTAGTAAATTTTGGTGATATCGATTGCTTCTTGGTGTGGTGTACCCGCGTTAACAAGTTGTTCAAAATAGCCTTGTGGATTGGAGTTGGTTGCTGTTTCACTATTGTTTGGAGTCCAGTGAGGGAAGTAGAGTTTAGTTATCTCTATTGCCTCTTGTTTTGAAGTGCCAGCATTCACGAGTTGTAGGAAATACTCCTGAGGCTGCATGTAATATTGGTAATCTTTTTTCCTTGAATACTTATCGACTACACTTCAAATTTCCAAACAAATGTTTCTTTTCCATTTTTGGATATGATATTTGAGGTAATAAAGGGGGACTTTCGGAGTGCTCGATTTAGGATATGTGCCTCAGCGGTTTTCTCTTCCGCTTTCATTGCTTCAATCAAATCATGTGTTGTCAACGGGCCATGTTTGCGAATATATCCAACAATCCAATCGGCTTGCTGTCTCTGAAGTCGTTTTTCATCAGTCCAGCGTTTCCGCATAATATGCTTAATTGAAACATTTGTTTAAACAGATGTTTACTGACACCATACTATGCCAGAGGGGCCAGAAATTCACAGAGCCGCTCAGCGATTGAGAAATGCTCTCGAAGGGTCGATCATAACTCATGTTGAGTGTCCTTATACGACTATTCATGGACAAGAGCATCGATTTCTAGGAAAGCAAGTGAATTCTGTGGAAGCTCGATCAAAAGCGATGCTTATCCACATCGGTGAAGATGTTCTCTACAGTCACAACCAACTTTACGGACGATGGACAATACAGAAAAATTCCACAAAATCAAAGAAAACTAACCGCTCATTACGCCTTAAATTACAAAATGAGACGCATACTGCATGTCTTTGGTCGGCCACAGATATTCAGATTATTGAGCCTTGGGAAATTGAAGGGCATCCATACATTGCAAAACTTGGCCCAGACGTTGCAAATCGAAATGTTGATTTCAATGAGGTTCTAAAACAAATTCAAAATCCAAAGTTCGGAAGGAGGCAACTCTCTCATCTGTTACTAGATCAAGGCTTTCTTGCAGGAGTTGGAAATTATCTCCGCAGCGAAATTCTTCATTCTGCAAGAATATCGCCTTCAAGAAAATTGAATTCACTCTCGGAAATTGAACAGAATAATCTCGCCCGTTCAGCGATTGACGTTACCCAACTAGCGTTTGATCAACGCGGAGTTACTGTCTCCAAAGAACTCTATGAATTGCTAAGAGAAAACGGGCTCTCTCGTCGCCAAGCTCGGCATCATGTGTTCACTCGTGATGGATTCGAATGCCATGAATGTAAATCGAGCATTATGCACACTCGAATGAGTGGCAGACGTCTTGATTACTGTCCCTCGTGTCAAACCTAAATTCGTTTCAAACGAAGTGGTTTTTGATTCATACCATAGGTAAGATATCCAGCAGGCTCAATCAAGAATCTCTTGGTCATGAATTCTTTCCCAAATTGCGGATGTGGTGGGTCGAAGAGTAGAACAATCCGCGTCGACCATCCGACTGAATTAGTGATCAGTCCTTTCGCAGGATGATCATCGACTGTTAACAGAAGAGGTTCAAATTGTTCTTGTCCGGAATCGATTGGGAAATCGGATTCAATAATTTCAGGCTCATTTTTGGCATCGTCTCTTTGTGACATATTCTCATAATAAAGGCGCATGTATAAGAACTTTATTACTTAATAACTAATTATTGAAAGATGCTCCTTTGACCGCTTTGCTCATAGGGTGTCTTGGATAACATCAATACATGGGGTTCTCAAAAGTCTTGATTGCCAACCGTGGAGAAATTGCTCTTCGAATCATGCGAACACTTCGTGACATGGGTATTGAAGCCGCTATTATCTACGGTAAAGAAGACCGCTTGTCATTACCAGTGCGTCTTTCTGACGATGCTCATTTCAGAGATGTAATCAACCCACTCGATGCTTATCTCGATATCGAAGCAGTCGTGCAAGCAGCCAAAGACATGGGCTGCGATGCAGTCCATCCCGGTTATGGTTTCCTCGCCGAAAATGCAGGGTTCGTTAAGCGACTTCAGGAAGAAGGAATTACCTTCATCGGGCCAAGTGCAGATGTCATTAGTTTACTCGGAGATAAAATCGAAGCACGTGCTGCAATGGAAGCAGCAGGTTTGCCAACTGCAAAAGGATCCTCAGAACCTATTTCAGAGGCCTCTGTCGCATCAGCACTCGCAGATGAAATCGGTTATCCAGTCATTATCAAAGCAGCTGCTGGAGGAGGTGGTATCGGTATGCAAATTGTAGAAGCCGCAGGAGAATTCGAGAGCGCCTTGAAACTCTGCCAATCCAGAGCAAAATCCGCTTTCGGTGATTCGCGTGTATTCGTTGAAAAGTACATACAAGGAGCACAGCACGTTGAATTCCAAGTGCTCGCAGATGGTAAAAATGCAATCCACTTTGGTGAACGATTTTGTTCTATTCAACGCCGTCATCAGAAGTTGGTTGAAGAAGGCCCTTGGCTCACTCCAGAAAAGCGGGAAGAAATAGGCGCCCTTGTTTGCAAAGGTGCTGAATCCGTGGGGTACAAAGGCCTTGCAACCTTTGAATTTCTTCGTGATGCAAATGGAGACTTCTACTTCTTAGAAGTCAATCCACGTGTTCAAGTTGAGCATACAGTTACAGAATTAATTACAGGTCATAACCTTGTTGAACTCGGAATTCGAGTGGCTCAAGGTGAATCACTCCCTCTCGCTCAAGATGACATCACCTGGAATGGTCATTCAATTCAATGTCGTTTGAACGCAGAAGATCCTCGGGAATTTATACCAAGTCCTGGACGGCTGTGGGAATGTCATTTCCCATCAGGATTTGGTGTCCGAGTAGATACGCATGCGCATCCTGGTTACGAGATGCCGGGATCATTTGATTCACTTCTTGCTAAGTTACTCGTCTGGGGAAGAGACCGAGAAGATGCGATTCGTCGGATGAGAACGGCTCTCGATGAGACAGTGATTACAGGTGTTGAGCATCTCATTCCACTTCATCGTAGAATTATGGATGAAACAGATTTTATCAACGGCGATATCACCATCCAATACATTGACATGCATCAGGAACTCTTAGGTTGAGGTTGATTCGATGGATGTTTTAATCGTTGGAAGTTTAGCTTATGATAGCATAGCATCGCCTCTTGGTGCTGTAGAAAATGCGCTCGGGGGTTCTGCCACTTATGCTGGTTTGTCATGCGCGTTTCATCGGGATAGATTGGGACTTGACTCCGTTGGACTCGTGGGAGTTGTCGGTTCTGATTTTCGACAAAAAGATCGAGAGATTTTAGAAAATGCTCATCTGGATACGAAAGGAATTGAAACAGTTGAAGGTGAAACCTTTCGCTGGGTTGGTTCCTATGAAGGTTCGATGGCTCAAGCGATAACGCATGAAACACATTTGAACGTCTTTGAGCACTTTGAGCCAAAAGTTCCAGAGCATGGCAGAAATCCAACCGTGACGTTCTGTGCGAATTTACACCCTGCTATCCAACTATCCGTATTGGATCAATCGAAACCGATTCGATTTTCAATTCTCGATTCAATGAATCTGTGGATTGACATCGCACATGATACTCTCCTTGAAGCGATGAAACGTGTTGACATTGTGGTGATTAATGATGGGGAAGCGAGTATGCTTGCTGGAATGGATAATGTTGTGGCTGCAGCCAAAGCAGTTCAGGAGATGGCTTCCATTCCCACACTTATCGTAAAGAGAGGTGAGCATGGAGTTATTGCTCTTCACGGTGAAGAAACAATTGCAATGCCGTCCTATCCTTGTTCTAAAGTCATTGATCCAACAGGTTGTGGGGATACATTTGCAGGTGCACTTGCAGCATGTCTTTCTTCTGGTCGTGGAGAGATGACAGTCGAAGAACTTCGAATTGCCTTGTCTCATGCCACCGTAACAGCAAGTTTCACCCTTGAAGAATTTGGAACGACGATTCTCGAAAAGATCTCTCAAGATGAATATCAGCAGCGATATAATTCGTTCTGTAATATTTCAGGAATCTCAATCGAATCGTCGTAACCCATGACGGCCAGATTGTTGAATCGGTGTAACCTCTTGTGATTCAGTAAGGGAACTAAATGATTGAGGGACTTCCTGTGGAGCTTCTTCCTGAATGTGGCCATGCATGTGTTCAATGAGCTCATCGTCTACGCCATCTCCACTCAGTTCAGTGATTTTATTGCGAACTTTTCGCATTGTTGATGAAATTCCTCGAGTCACAATCGATGTTTTCGATCTCTTTGGTTTCACGATTTTGTTTTCATTATTGTTCGAACGCACTTGAATACGTTTTAACGAATTATTTCCACTGTTCCTTCGAATGATGCCTGATTTTAACGCAGGCTGAGGGGCTGTTCTTGGTTGTTCAATCGGAGCCAATGCTTGTTCAAAAAGTGATGGAGTCTCTTCAGTTTCCTCGGGAGAGAAACTATCCAAAAGGTGATCTGGTGAGGTGAACATACCAGAACTATGTGGGATGTGAGCACCTTCTGGGCCGACAAAACTAGGCAAATGCGTTTGTGGGATTGGCGTTGTTGTCATCGGTTGACGGGCGATTGCTAAACCTCTTGCTTGCTGCATTCGTTGAGATGAACTACCGTGTCGTACTTCTACATCGGGTGGAAGCGGAGTATCTCCAGAAAATATTGCATCAATTCCGCCTACTGGATTGTGTTGGGTTTGAATCTCCTGAGTTTGATATCCTCTTCGAGTAGAGATATGCTCACGCCCACGTGCGATGAGTCCATGCTCATTTGAAGGAGGCTGATTCATGATATCATTCGCCCATCTCGGAATGGTTTCCTCATCGATTTCGAATGCTTCATTCGATGGTGTTTCAGTTCCCAGGAACGAGGTTATGCTTGCTGAAGGAACTAAATCCACCGGTGGCATTGGTAATTCTCTGTACGCTTCTTGAGCAGCTTCACGCGGATAATCAGTATCCTGATTCATCATTTCAGTGCCAATCTTTGCTTCTTCGAGTGTCATTCCTTCATTTATCCTTTGAATCAGCATTGAGAACTCAAGTAATTTCGAATCATTTCCATAGATGACATGACAGTCGCCTAAATTCATGTCCAATGTGAGGGTTGGACGCTTGGTAAGTCCCCAACTCGATATCAAGATCACGCCAGCCAAAAACGAGAACACTCTGAGATCAGCAGGGGTGATGATACGCCATGAAGCATACAATGCGCAAACGCCTACAAACGCTATCCATGCAGGAACAAGCGTTGTGTTGTGGTGATGCATTCTTGCTATAGAATCGTATCTAAATTCGAGACAATTACCGTTTCTGAATTCAAAAGATACTCGAGAATTGGTAAGGCTTGCTCTCGCCTTGCCCCCTTCTCCTACCAAGCGTAGACCGGGAAGAGTTACTCTCTCCCCACTCTCCGCAAGGCGTTCGTTGCGCCTGTTGGTCAGCATCCCATCGAGCAGTAGAACCAGCCCATTATCAATGCATCCCCAAAGTACGAGATTCAGAGGGTCGTTCGAGGACGACAAAATTGGAGCCGAATCATTCTTGTTTTGTCAGATTTGCATCGCCCATAATTCTTGGTTTTGAATCAAGTTGTGCAATTAAAACAGATGGTGGATTTTCAATACGTTGCAGGAGAGGCGTTTCCCAACGAACTGTGCCAACACTTCCATCTATTGATTCAACCCGTCCAACGACAAATTGCAAATCAATCGACGCATGGAGGACATCGCCGACGGTTAATTTTCTCTTTTGGAAGGGAGAAACATTGAGGCTCATTTGTGACAATGAATGAGATTCCAGGGCAAGAGGTCTGTGTATATCCTTTCGCTTATCATCGAGTTCTGGCAGAACGATAAGGCATGTTCCGCTTAGAGATTCTTCTTTTGCGTTACGAAGTGCAATACCAACTCGATCGCCTGCTCCTGCCTTGGGGACGTCGTCGTCCATAACCTGCAGAGATTTTACCGAACCAGTACCGCCTGATGGCAGCATGGTAATTTCATCATGAACTGAAACGCTTCCTGATTGGACATATCCAATTGCTACGAGTCCGATTCCTTTCACATTGAAATGTTGGTCGATTGGAACGACCAGAGGTTGTTGTTCCACCATCTGTAGTTCTTCAGCCATTGAATCCATAATCGAATAAAGAGCAGATCTCAAACCAGGGCCATCGTCTTTCTCGAATGTCCAATCGGTTAATCCGGCTTGTTTGAACAGTGTTTTGACCATGTCTTCGTCAACCCATTCACCTTGGGGTGGACGGATAACAGCAATTCCTTGTTTGATGTTTGCACTTGCAAAAGAAACGAGTGCTTCACCAAGAGTCGCATCGATAGCAGTGATTTCTATCAAACCAGCTCTTGCTGCGGAAAGGGCATTGAGCAGGGGGCGCAAACGTTCAGGATATTTTGCAGGACGAATCAAGGATAGAATTTGTGCTTCACCATTTACCATGTCTTTGTTCACGTAGGTGTGAACATCTCTTTGGTCGGTTGGTTTTGCAATGCTTCGTGCAAGATCGTCGCTTCCAACCATGGCGATATTAAGAACTGGCATGTGTCAATCCACAGGTCATTCTTTCATCAATGCTCTCATTCAGAATTACGCTTTGAGAGCATGTTTTCTCGAATTTCTTCTGCTTTCTTCCACTCGTTCATATCTTCCTCTGATTCGGGAACTAACTGAGGAATCGGAATCGGACGCATCATTGAATCGATGGCAACCATGAAGAAGTAACCTTCACAAATTACACGAGTTTCCCAATCTGATTTTGTCATAGCACATGCCGTAACCTTGACTCCAGCAGTATGCGTACTTGTGAATACCACTCGTCCAGTTACCTCGATTAGGTCACCTTGTCTTGCGGGAGCTTTGAAGGTCAATGTATCAATTGAGATTGTAACGAATTCCCTGTGTGCAAATTTTGAACATGCGATGCCTGCGGCTTTGTCCATAACTGAAAGCAAGCGCCCTCCGAAGAGCGTATTGTATGAGTTCGTGTCTTGAGGAAATACTTCTTCAATCAACATCACCGGCTCGGTTGAGAATGGCTTCATGAGAATGCCCACTCTCCTCTCCAATATGAAGACATGGAGTCGAAAAGTGGAAAATATACTATTTATCGAGCGAATGTATGATTCCAAGGCGGTGTAGTCAGTTAAGCGACGAGGTTTTAGAGCAGAGTCGTTACGGAACACATAGGTGAAACCATGGCTTCTACTGATGGACGAACAAAAATTGCATTTTTCCTTGTGACTTTGATGATACTAACCCCACTTGCAACCGCAGCAAGCGTATCGGATTTTAGTTCGGGGACAAGCGAAGTTGAGGTCGTTCTCGACGACGCATCGACATTTACGAATGAAGTGGATGGTTCGGTTGATTTGCCAGTCGGTGAATCAATCACTTCAGCAAGTGTTGCAGTCTCAACATCTCCTGCTGTACATGGTGCACATACTCGTATCGACATCGAAACGATGCCTCGAGTTTGGAATCCTAATTACAACGGACAAAAAACCGCTTTCTCCCAGCCAACAGATTTCCAATTTGAAGATGGAGCAACTTCTACACCTGTTTCACTCAAGGCAGAAGGACTCTTGACAGATTTTGAGAGCGATCAAGCAGGGTTCATGGATACAACCTCTCCACCGCCAAGTTCTGGCGCTCCTTGGTCTCACGGCTCATTATTTGGAGGTGCAATCATTCCTTCCAATTGTGCTTCTGGAAGCGACTGTTGGGGAACTGGCCTCTTCGATATTGACTATACAGACGATAACGGTGGATCTGCATACGCCCAAACACTTCTTTCTCCTACACTTGACATGACTTCTGCAGCGATTAAAGATCCTTCAGTATACTTCGATTCATGGCATCAACTTGCAACCCATTCAACATCTGGTCAAAATCCAAATTACAGGTACGCAGATTGTGCATACGTTGAGATTCGTTCAGCACCAACCTCTGTCTTCGATCCGGTAGAACATCAATTTGAACACATTGACTTTGACATTCAAAACTCAAGTGGTGTCTCATTCGGTTCTGGGTACTATCAGAGAGGAAATGGTCAAGCGAATCAGAAAATTAACGGGGCCTGTAATGGCGTACAATACGATGAATATGCGCTCGGTGGAACCTCCACATCTGCGTTTAATCAAGACGGTTGGGGCAACATGAAACTCGACTTATCCAGCTACGGGGGCTCATATATCCAACTTCGGTTTGTATTGGAACACAACAATATCCCTCTATCAAGTGGTTATTCCTTGGATAACAACACAATGCCAGGATGGTACATCGATAACTTCCGATTTGGAAGCGTTCTTCCACAATCTGGATGGATGGGTGTTCGCAACCTCTTGCCAAATGTTGGTGGAGGAGACAACCATCCAAACGGCTATGGATTGCTTACAATAGAAGCTGAAACAACCTCGACAGCCGTTCTGTCTGTCGATGTTATCGATCCAGTTACTGGTTTCATTGTTGTAGATGAGAACAACAATTCCATGTCCGGTCTAATTGGAAGTGTTCTCGAACTATGGGACATCAACTCCTCAACATACCCAACAGTCGATTTAAAATTCAATTTCAATTCTGGTCCAGATCAACTTTCAACGCCTGTTCTTCACGGTTTCTCGATTGGTACCAGAGTTGGGACAGGATTCAATCAATCTATGAACTCACCAAACCCTCCAGAAAATGGAATTTGGTCCTCGCAAGGACTTGGTGACTTGATGATGTACAATCCTGAAGTGATTGATACAGCTTTTACTGCTGACAAATTCCGCTCTCACTTTTCACACCCAATTGCTTCGATAACACCGTACATCCAGGACGATTGCGCTGAGAGCCCAGAGATTTCAGTATCGATGAATGATTACAATGTAATCATGCAAAATAACGTCAAGTATACACTTGGAGAAACTGCAGGAATGCCTTCCTCAGCGCTCGGTTTCTCAGCAGTCCTAAGTTACCAAAACCCATGTGACGTGGCAGGAATTTGGTTCGATCTCGAATTCGCTCATTACGCAGAAAACGTACGTATCGACGTCGCTGGTGATGGCGATATGGAGTACGCCTTTGATGAGCCTGCTTTCGATATGTTTGGACGTCAAACCTTGTTCATCAGTTCAAAGGATGCGAATGATATTCATTACGGTTCAGAGAGTCGAACACTCACTTTGGGATTGAGTGGATCTGTTGATGGAGGAGAATTTATGCTCCCTGTTGGGGCAACCATTCTCGCTGCAGAAGTTTCCTTTGAAAACAATCAAATCATCTCCACAACCAATCCAAACGAAGGATTCGATTGGTCGCTTATGTCCGGTCTTGAAGAAGTTGTATTGGGAAGCATAGGGAACCAAACAGATGGATCTGCAGAGATGTATCCTGTGGAAATGAACCTCTCGAGTGCACTGAACACCTTGATGCAAAGCAGCCTTACGCCAACAGCACATATCGATGCGAATGGCAATGGATGGAAGAAATTTAGATTCAATATTGAAAGCCTCAATGCATCCAGTGGTGGAACAATCGACCTAATCGGTCTCGATGTTGTCTACGACTTGACACATTACCTCTCAAGTGGGAACAACTTTGCCTCTGAACTTTCTCAAGGTGTTGCGCTCTCATCCTCAACTTCTGGAAGTGCAACAGTACCAATTGTTGTTCATTCAACCAGCGGCGGCGGTCTTTCCCTTTCGAGTCTCTCCGTGATAACATCACCAGGATACACGACAACAGCCACGCTTGTTGGAAATCCAATCGGTCTCTATCCGAATGGAGAAATTTACGAAGTCACTTCTACTCATACCGTTTCTTCGCTTACTGGAGCACAATTCCAAGAAGCCAATTTAATGTTTGAATCTGTTACTGGGAATGTTGAACTTTCTTATTCTGATCTCAATGGATTTGGAGAAGTGGAGAACTCAAACGGATACATCACGCTTCAATCTTCAAGCGTCACAGACATCACTGAAGGCAAGGAAATTACTTGGAGATTCACTGTTAACAATGTCTGGGAAGACACTGAGGAAGTGAAGATTTACGCTGGGCAAAAAGCAACGAATGGAGTCAATGGACTACCATCCGCAATTGTTCTAGCTCCTCCGGGCGGAAATGCTGTTGAGAACGACGTCGGCATTACTGCCTTTTCGATTCTCAACGATGAGGGTATTGCTCAAAATTTGGATGCTGGAAATTCCAACCGGAATTTGAGAATGACTGGAAGTGTTCGTTTGGAAGCCCTTTCAGTTTCGCCAGACCCTCTTTCTTACTTCACAGTCGTTGAAGAGAGAAGCATCAACAGTACTGGAGAAACTCCAGTCTTTGAATGGACTGAAATTGCAAATCAATCAGGAACCATCAGTGGAGATTTCGATTGGACAGTTGACCTCGGTCCTACGACAGCAGGCGACCACGTTTACCGTTTCAGAATCACAGGATATGAGGGCGGCGACACGGTTTGCCCTGCCTCTGAATACAGGCCAGATGGGGATTGCGCAATTCCATTCAATCTTTCAATCGACCAATTCGCTCCGGAGTTGGTTTCTGTTAAGGTTCTAAACGGACAAGTCGATCCTAATTATGAATCCAATTGGAGATCACTCGTTGACGATACGTGGGTTATTCCGTCCAATAATCAATACATCAAGGTTGGAGTGACAGACCTGCAGGACCTACCTGCAACCATAGATTTGCATTACTGGGTTGAATACCAGCACGATGCGAACAGTGATGGTGTTGCTGACCTATCTGAATATGCTACAGTCGCCTTGACTGGAGACGGTGCTTATCCAACTGCAAATTACACTGGAAACTACAACGATCTCGCAAATCAAGAGCAAGATCCTGTTGGAAGAGTCAGTATGTTCCTCGAAGGGTATGACCTTGCTGGAAATTCAATTGATGGTGGTGAAGCGGGTATTTTCAACGATGAAGTAACCTATGCATCC
>NHFS02000048.1 GCA_002171315.2 Euryarchaeota archaeon TMED117
GGTGGTAATAGAACAGTTGATCATTGGGCTGCCATGCATATCTGTCATGATTTTGAAGATATGTTGTCTGTTTATTCTGCCAATGGTTGGCTCGATAATGGCTTCATAGTACATGGGCATAGTATGGGTGGATTTATTGCCCAACGTGGGCTCAGGCCGGAACTAAAAACTTCGAGTAATTTGAAGGGCATTATTCTTGAATCCCCAGTGACGTCATATTCGTTGATCAATAATGTTACTTGTGAGGTATTGAAAATCCCTAGCGTTCTTCATCCTTGGATGATGAAACGCTTATTGCGACTCTACAATTCAATGAATAAACTACGTTATCGAATAGATGATGTAGAATTCCTTGAATCCCCTAAATGGGGTGTTCCAGATGTCCCTACATTGCTTGTACAAGCAAAACATGATGCAACTCTAGGGGAGGCTCATTGGAAACATTTAGCTGATGTACATTCGAAAATTGAATCTAATTATACCCAACACATTGTTGCTGATCTAAAACACAGTTATGAACGTAAAAATATTGAGAGAGATCAATTAATTCGTCAATGGTTAGAAAAAGAATCACTCTTCTTCTGAAGGATGGTTTGCTTGTACTCTTGCAAGCTCCCTCATATCATCAACTTCATCTAGTTCATCTACAATTTCTTCTCCGAGTAATGTTTCTAAAACATCCTCCATCGTAAGTATACCAGAAGTACCGCTGAACTCATCGCGTACCACTGCAAATTGCTGCCGTTCTCCGAGGAACATCTCGAGTGCAGAATCAACACTTTGGTCCATAGAAATGAATTGTACGGGTTTCAAGAACTCTTCTACAAGCCGATCCCACTCGTCTCTGCTTGCTGCGACCAGGAGTTCAGAACGTATCACTAGACCTTGTATGTCATCGATAGATTCGTCATAGACTGGAATACGGGAAAAACGAAGAACAGGATTTTCATCAAGAACTTCTCGGATTGATTTATCTTTGTGTAATGCAGACACAACGACACGTGGCGTCATGACCTCAGTAATTGGAATTTCTCTTAATCGTAGTAGGTTGAGGATTACAGTTTCCTCATCTTCCATAAGTGCTCCTTCTTCTTCGCCTAAGTCAGCTAGGGCGGCTAAGTCATCTCGTGTAACCAATTGTCCGTCGGCGCTTGGGAGGATCTTTTTCATCCACTGAATTGGAGCAACAATGAAAATTAGCAACGTTGTGATGATGCCGAGTAATCTGCCTGTTAGGAGCGAAAGTTGACGCCAATATGCTGTACCAAGCGTTTTTGGAATGATTTCCGAAAGAAACAGTACAGCAAGAGTAAGTACGATAGAAGCAATGGTTAGATACTCATTACCATACACTTCTTGGACTTGTGAACCAACACCCGCAGCCCCCATTGTATGTGCGATGGTGTTCAAAGTAAGAATGGCAGTTAGTGGCTTAACAGCATCATCTGCTTTCAGTTTAGACCAGATTATTCCGCGTTTATCCTCTTCTTTTTGCCAAACTGCAACCTGAGTGTTAGGTACTGATAGTACAACTGCTTCAAGAATTGAGCATAAGAATGAGACCCCGATGGCCAAAATTGTGTAGAATATGAGTAATTCAAGGCCCATGATGAACGAGTACTCCTGTCCGTAGGATAGCACCCCTAGGGGGACATTGTTATTCAAAATGACGTTCATTTGGCATCAATAAGGGTCGAGTTGAAAATGGTTGATTGATTGGGCATGGTATGAGCGATGGTGACCACGTACTAATTTGCGTGGCATGGCCTTATGCAAACGGTCCCCTGCACCTTGGGCACGTTGCGGGTTGTTACCTACCGCCAGACATTCATGCGCGATTTGAACGGGCACTGGGCAATCGTGTATTGATGGTATCAGGTTCTGACGAGCATGGCACACCAATAACAGTCTCTGCAGAACAAGAAGGATTAGAACCGCAAAATATTGTAGATAGATATCATGAAATAAATTCCAAAGCACTCCTAGATCTAGGTTGTACCTGGATGCCTAATGTTGATTCAAGAGGTGCTGAATATGGGGGTTCACTTTTTAACAGAACAACGGATATAGAGCATAAAAATAGGGTCCAATCCAATTTTAAAGAACTCTACGATGCTGGGTTTTTTGAATTGAGATCAATGGAGCAATATTACGAATTGAATCCATCAGGTGGCGGCCGTTTCTTACCAGATCGATACATCGAAGGGACTTGTCCTTCGTGTGGAGCTGATGGTGCGAGAGGTGACCAATGCGATACTTGTGGAGCAACGTACGAATCGTCTGAACTGAAAAATCCCGTTTCTAAAATGAATCCAGATTATGAAGTTGAAATTCGAGAAACTGACCATCTCTTTTATCGATTAGATCTTTTTCAAGAAGCATTGGAAAAGCACGCTGAACAAAGACAATCCGTATGGAAGCCTAATGTTCGCGCTATGACAAAACAATGGCTCGATATGGGTTTACGCCCAAGAGCAGTAACTCGAGATTTATCATGGGGAATCAACGTTCCAATTGAAGGAGACGATTGGATTGGGAAGTGCATTTACGTTTGGTTTGAAGCAGTCCAAGGCTATCTCACATGTTCCCAAATATGGTCGGATAAACACGCTCTAGAATCTGGAGCATGGGAGTCATGGTGGGTGAATAATGAACATTCTATCTCACGACATTATTACTTCTTGGGTAAAGATAACGTTCCATTTCATACAGTTATCTGGCCAGCCATCTTAATGGGTCTTAATCATGTTCGCAACGGTAAAACTGCGAAGGATACGATTGAACTTCCATCCGTTGGCGATCTACATTTGGAAGACAATGTTCCTGCGATGGAGTATCTCATGTTGGCTGGTGGCCAATTCTCCAAATCTCGTAAACATGCTATTTGGCTCCCTTCTTTCTTAGAACGTTTTGATCCAGATACGTTAAGGTATTATTTGAGTATCAATATGCCTGAAGGCCATGATACGGATTTCACTTGGAATGAATTCGTTGACCGTATAAACAACGAACTCATTGCAACCTATGGTAACTTTGTTAATCGTGTCATGTCCCTTACAGCACGTTTACCTCATGATGGTGAATCTCCCCTTCTTTCCTTTGATGATAATGCATTACATCTCGATGACATCAAATTCCTAGATGCCCTTCACACCAATATTACAGATTCTTTGCAACGTCATCGATACAAAGAAGCCTTACGGTTTGCAATGAATGGAGCACAACACGGCAACCAGATGTTGCAAAATGCTGCTCCATGGAAGCATCTCAAATCCGATGAGAATGCAGAAGGTCGTCATGAGTCACTTTCATCCCTAGCATTTGGTTGGAGATTATGCAGATATCTCGCTATTGTCACCCAGCCGTTCTTACCATTCAGTTCTCAAAAATTATGGCAGATGCTTGGGCTTCAAGGGGAAGTTGCTCTTCAATCATGGAATTCTGCAATTGATTGGAACGTTAAAATCAATACAACGGCTTCAAATTATGAGCCGCTTTTCAAACGATTAGATATCGATGAAATTGTTGAAGAAGAGAAATCACTTATTGAAGAATCAGAACCATCGCCTATAGGCCATGGCGTAAAGGGTGGAAAAAAGGAGAAGAAGAGCATGACAGAAGAGAAACCAGAAGGAATAACATATCTTGAATTTGAAACATTCATGGAAGTTGAGTTGCGAGTAGGTAGGATTAGCAGTGTCGAAGATCATCCTAATGCAGACCGATTATATGTTGTCAAATTGGATGATGGATCAAACGAAGAGCGTACCATATGCGCAGGCATCAAAGAATACTATTCCTCAGATGATTTGCTTAACAAATCAGTTGTTTTTGTTGCAAATCTGAAACCAAGGCCACTTCGTGGGGTTGTAAGCCAAGGGATGATGCTTGCTGCTGATGATGGCAATGGGGCTGTGAAACTTGTTACAATCGATGGAGATATAGCCACAGGTTCACTCGTCAGATAGGATCTTACGAACGGCTTCCATACACAGTCGAGAATGAATTTTACCTTCTTTGGACAATGTTGGTAAATGATTTCTCATTTCCACTCCATAAGTTTCAGGAAGTGAATTAAGATTTATCTCAATATTAAAAATCGCACCTTTTAGAGCAGCGGAGGCTAATAATCCTGCAACACCTACGTCTGAAACTGCATTCTCGTTACCATAAGTTGCTAAGTCAGGTAATAATTTCATCAAATCTAGGGCATAACATGCAGTATCATAGGGAACTTTTGCAGCACCTAACATTGAGTTTCTAATTTCTTCTCTGCGTATGGTTTTTTCTTCATCAGTAGCTTTTGGCATCTTGAATCCTGCAACAACTGCATCAAATGCTTCACTATCTAACTGTGCAAGATTTAATCCTTCATCCAACAGAGGAGTAACTACAGCGTTTACAGATTCTGCTATACTCCACCCATTAGCGTACTTATCGTTACCAAGTGTAAGGTTTGCCACCATTTTGGCCAGAGCAGCTGCTTGACCTAATGCTACGCCTGCAGCAGAACCTCCTCCTGGAGTCGGTTCACTACTGGCTAACGCATTTTGAAATTCTCTTAATGTTACATCTGCCCAACTCATTGTTCCTCACCTTTCAAACACCATTCAATAATTCGTTCATGAGGATTGAACTGATGTATACTGTTCAATCCAAGACGATTAATTGCAAGCAAGACGAGTTCTTCCTCAGTCATATCATCTCGCTCAGAATACCACTGGCCAGCTTCTAGCATGGAATCAAGAGGAACCAATCCTACAATTTCAGAACCGATAGCCTTGCCACCCATATCATTAGCAAGAGATGCTATGACATCGTATGCATGATGCAGATTAGTTAGTTTGTATTCTTGTAAATTCATTGATACCTGGCTCAATCCATGTGATTCGAGAGGGACGCCCATACCTTGAACGTGCGAAAGAAGCCCTTGTGTTCTGAATCGCTTATTTGTATCCAAGGATTTCATTAATCTTCCACTTGATCGAACGATTGAGCCAATCTTTTTCGATATATTCGCATCTTTTTCATCTATGTTGACGTTGTATGCAATTAAAATTCCACGCGAACCAATGGTAATTGCACCACTACGCTGTACCGTATCAGACCATTCAGTTGAACCATAATCCGGTAAACTGGTCTCCACGCCATGCGTTGTAGATTTGCCTAAAAATCTTGATTCTAATCCTTCATATTCTCCCTTTCTTAACTTAGATAGAGAACTTCTAAGTGGATCGGTGGCTGCATTTCCATACAAGAAAACTGGGACTGATAATAGTCCTACCTTCGATGCTACTCGCCGTGCAATTTCATTACAATCTGCCATAGAACTGCCAGAAATTGGTACGAATGGACAAACATCAACACATCCCATTCGAGGATGTTCTCCGGAATGGATTCTCATATCAATCTCTTTAATTGAAGCTTCGACCAATAAATATGCGGCTTTTTCTACATCTTCTGGTTTTCCTGCAAACGTGATGACAGTTCGATTATAATCAGAATCAGGTTCAATACCTAAGATTTTGATTCCATGGATTCTTGCAGCATCTACGATACGATTGATTTTTTCAATATCTCGACCTTCTGAAATGTTCGGAACACATTCGATGATGGATTGGCCCATGACTCATGGTTTCGAGTAAGGACTTTGAACATTGACCTGCTCAACCATACAATCCATCAGGAGAAGAAGTTGCTCCTCCTCTTGATTTCTTCTTTTGAAGGCGTTGTATCGCCTCCATAACATCAGCATGCTTGACAATGCTTCTGTCTTGGCGAATGGCAATCATTCCTGCTTCTACACAAACGGCTTTCAATTCAGCTCCACTAAAACCAGTAGTTGCTTGTGAAACAGCCTTAATACGTACTCCTTTCGAATTCATAGAGTCCAGGTGCAGTTGAAGTATTTCTGTGCGCGACTCATCATTCGGAATTGGAATTTCAATAATCCGATCAAATCGTCCTGGCCGCAGTAACGCATCATCGAGGATATCAGGTCGGTTCGTTGCAGCAATGATCTTGATATGTTCTAATTCATCAAACCCATCGAGTTCAGCCAAGAGTTGCATGAGTGTACGCTGTACTTCTCTGTCACCACTGGTAGAACCATCCAATCGTTTTGCACCGATTGCATCAATTTCATCTAAGAATATTACAGCGGGTGACTTTTCTTTTGCCAATGAGAATAATTCACGTACAAGACGCCCACCTTCTCCAATATATTTCTGAGCAAGTTCAGATCCAACCATTCGAATAAATGTAGCATTTGTGTGATGTGCAACTGCCTTTGCGAGTAATGTTTTCCCACAACCAGGAGGGCCAACGAGGAGAACTCCTTTCGGTGCTTTAATTCCTATTTTCTCAAACAATTGAGGTTTGAGTAATGGAAGTTCAATCGCTTCCCGAACAGAAAGAATTTCTTCATCTAAACCTGCGACCATGTCATATGTCGTATCTGGTTTTTCAATCATAACGGCTCCACTTACAATTGGATCCCAGGCATCATTAAGCACTTCAATTACAGAAAGCGTATCTTGATTCAATGCGACTCTTGTGCCAGGTTTGAGCAGTGATGGTTCAATTCTCTGATTTAATGCAACTTGAAACACTGTACCGTTTGATGAGCGGACAATAGCCCGTTCAGGATCAAGTACATCCTGCAAAGACCCAATGATCAATGGAGGTGATCGCAAATGCCTTACCTCTTCCTCCAATCTTGATGCTTGTTTTTTCACACTTCTTAATTCTGATTCAAGATGTGTTCTTTCACTGATCAATTCCTGTGTTTTCTCTTGCAATGTTCGAAATTCTAATTCAAGAACCTGAAGTTCATCTTCTTTTGAGGATTTCATGGAATCAGAGCCTCGCTCAACTTCAGAACTCATCGTAATCATTTACCCCTGACGCCAATAGTTGATGAACACATCGTTTCATCCATGAGGTTTTATTGCGAAGGGTTCATGAATTGTCGTGCCCACGAGAAATTGGGGATTCTATGGCGGATTGTGAGTTATGCGGAGCAACCAAGGTAACGACAAGAGAACATCGAGTGAATAAAGCGATGTTGGCAATTTGTCAAAGGTGTATAGGCCAACTTAATTTACAACCAAAACAAGAAGCTCCAGGGTTATCTAGAGCGCGTACAACTTCTTCAAGACCTGCACAAACACACCGTCCAAAACGAAACAATCTCATGAACAAAACCGAAAAAGAACTGGCACCTGATTTTTCTCGCAGAATATCATCATCGAGAGAGAGTAAAGGGTGGGATCAACATCAACTTGCTAAGCGTATGGCAGAAACAATCAATGTCATAAAATCTGCAGAATCTGGTAAACCGCCTACTGATGCTGTTGTTCGTAAATTGGAAATGATTCTTGGAATCACTCTTATGGTAGAATCTAGTAATGAACATGAGTCTATGGTTGGTAGACCTAGTAATTCAAGAGGCATGACCATCGGGGACTACCTCAAAGATTTGAGGTGAAGGCTTGACGATTCCCTTGCATGCCATTTGGCTTGCACAAGATGATCCGAAAAAAAATACAGCTGTTCGTTCATCAAGAGATGATCTCTTAACTCTACACAAGGATTTCAGGAGACTCCCACGTAGAGGCATTATTTTAGAACCATTATGCGGAAAAGTACTCGGACCAGAAGATAGGGAACTTTTCAAGGGTAATGCCGCTATTGTTGGCTTAGATTGTTCTTGGGCACATATAGAATCCTCTGTTGAGACTGTGATGAAGAGAACTAGACTTCAAGCGCGTACATTGCCTTTACTCCTTGCAGCGAATCCAGTCAATTGGGGTAAACCTTCCAAATTATCAACGGTTGAAGCAATTGCAGCTGCATGTGTCTTGATGGGTGAAGATGAACAAGCGGAAATGCTTCTTAGTAAATTTAGGTGGGGTAATAGATTTCTAGAACTTAATGCTGAACCGTTAGAAGCATACTCGTCCGCTAAAAGTTCAGCAGAATTAGTTGCTTTGCAGTTTGAATTTTTTGATATTGAGGTTGATGATGATGGATGATGAATTTCAGAAAATCCCATTACAGCGTTTGGAGAATAACAAACACCACATTGAATCAGAATCTATCGTCCAGGAATCGGTTATAACCCTCCATTATAACGATAAAAATGGTAAAAATACACCTCATGTCACCTTGCTTGGGACGCCTACAAAAATCAAAGAATTACACATAGGCCACATTTATTGTGAAGGATTGACGACAAGTATTCCAGCAACAAATAGAATTCAATATCAGATCATAGATGGAAAGGTTGATTCTTTTTATCTGTCCCAAATAAATTCTAAACCTGAACATCGAGTAATAACAACTTCATGTGGTGCATGTAATCATCCTGATTTATCAGTAAATCCTAACCAAGATAATATGAGTCTAGAGAACAGCCAACTCTCCCATGAAGAATTGAAAACTGCCCTTGATACCATGCGTAAAGATATGAATCTCTTTCAGAAAACAGGTGGTTGCCATGGAGCAGGATTATTGAATTCCAATGGAAATGTACTATTTGTATCAGAGGATATCGGAAGACATAACGCAGTTGACAAAACCATAGGAACAGCAATATTGTCTGGTGTTGAACGTTTTGGGGAATACACATTGTTGTTGTCGGGTAGGTGTGGCTGGGATATTGTAGCAAAAGCTGTACGAATCGGGATACCAGCAATTGCCTCTGTTGGTGCATTTTCCACCGCTGCGCTAGATTTAGCGAGAGAAAACGGAATATGTTTGTATGGATTCGTTCGAGAATCTGGTGCCTGGAAAGCGGGTTTAAATTAGAAATCCTCCACAAGACTTGATGAACGTTATTGTTTGGCAGGAGTATGCAGGAACCAACCGAAGGGGTTACGCCAGTTGATTCCAATCCTCTTCGATTAAGCAAAATCAAGAAGACCGCAGCTGGCATTCCTGCTGCTATTTCCTCTCTTAATCATGGGATTCGGAAAATGGGTGTTGTAAAAACAGTAAAAACACTACTCATGGTTAATCAAAAAGAAGGTTTTGATTGCCCGGGTTGTGCTTGGCCAGATCCAGAACACAGAACTTCCTTTGAATTCTGTGAAAATGGTGCTAAAGCAGTCGCAGATGAGGCTATGAAAGCGAATGTTAACCCAAACTTTTTCAAAAAATATTCAATCAAAGATCTGTTGGGAAAATCTGATCACTGGCTCAATAAGCAAGGACGTCTAGCCCATCCAATGGTATTAAAATCTGGTAATTCTCATTATGAATCTATCTCTTGGGATTCTGCGTTTGATATGATTGCTGAATCAATAAATGCCATGGATGTTCCTGAGCGAGGTGTTTTCTATACATCAGGGCGGACATCAAATGAAGCAGCATTTCTCTACCAAGCGCTTGTCAGAAGCCTCGGTACGAACAACTTACCTGATTGTTCCAATATGTGTCATGAATCAAGTGGCAAAGCTCTCGGTTCGACAATTGGTATCGGAAAGGGAACAGTACATTTAGATGATTTTAACAAAAGCGATTTGATATTGGTTGTTGGACAAAACCCAGGAACAAACCATCCA
>NHFS02000087.1 GCA_002171315.2 Euryarchaeota archaeon TMED117
CGCCACAGCAGAGGAACACATATTCGTAACCTATTAGAAAATTTACAAGAAGGTGAAAGTATTGTTAGTATTTTACCTATTTCGAAAACCCTTGTCGATGAAGTTACTGAAAAGTGTCTCAAGGTGAAACTTGAAGAAGGTCAAAAGCGGCCAAGCTCAGGTTATTTCTTGATGTTTGCTACCAAATTAGGTCTTATCAAAAAGACTGATCTACACGAATATGTCCGAATCAACAGAAATGGGAAATATGCTCTTCGATTCAAACTCGATGATGATTCGCTTGTTAATGTGCAATCGAGTGTAGAGACAGACGACATTGTGATGATATCATCCACTGGTTATGCCAGTCGTTTCAAGTGTGATGCTATCCGAACTTCTGGAAGAGTATCTGGTGGTATTTATGGAATCAAGGTCGGAACTCGAAAGGGATCTGGCGGAGGACATGTTGTTGGGATGCTGGCTATGAGTGACCATGAATCACAAATCCTGACAATTTCAAAGTACGGTATGGCAAAGCGCAGCAGACTTGGAACAGCAGTTCGCGTCCCTGATCTCGATCGTGATGGAAATGAACGATTTGATGATGATGGTCAGATGAAAATGATGACCGACGGATACCGTTCAACAAATCCAGGTGCAAAGGGTGTCCGGACAATGAAACTCGATGAGCAATTCAACGATGAACTGATCAGTGTCCGACGTATTCCTGATTCTGAAGATAACCTCTTCGTCCTTACTAAGAAAGGAATGATGATTCGTCTTGCTGTAAATCAGACCAAAGAGACTTCAGGAAAATCTACCAGAGGAACCCGAATTATGGAACTTCGAAACAAGAAGAAGACATCCTTTGAAGATGAGATTATTTTCACTGCTCGCCTTCCAGCTGAACTTGTTGAACAAGATGAATTTGAAGCCATGGATACAGATGGTGATGGGGTCGTTAGTCGAGAGGAATTTGAAGCAGCACAGGCCTCAAAGTCAGACTTAATTCTTGAAGAAGAGTGAAATTGCCCAATCGACGCCTTCAAACATGATTCATGTCTGAGGTTGGTTGTACCGGATAGTTTCAACTGGTATGGTGAGATATATGGATGAGCGTTCTTTGATTTATGATTGGAATACCATTGAGTATGAATTTAACAGAAATCCAAACAACCATCCACACAGTGTTTGGTTTGATGATGAGACTCTACGTGATGGTTTGCAAAGTCCATCTGCCCGTAATCCTACGATTGAACAGAAAATCGAATTACTTACCTACATGGAGAAACTTGGAATCCAAAAAGTTGACCTTGGATTACCTGGTGCAGGACCATTCCACGTCGAGCATATTGATTCAATGCTGAACCATATTACTGAAAATGACTACTCAATCCGTCCAGGTGCTGCAGTTCGAACCCTAATGAATGATATTGAGCCACTCGTTGAGTTGCAACAAAAACACGGTATTCCAGTTCAAGCTTCCGCTTTCCTTGGTACAAGTCCCATACGACAATATGCTGAAGGATGGACAATGGAAAAGTTACTCTCGACAATGGAAAAAGCAGTTTCATTTGCAGTTGAGAACGACGTACCGGTCATGTTTGTGACTGAAGACACAACTCGTTCAAAGCCAGAAGATATCAAACTCATCTATCAACGAGCAATGGAACTTGGAGTTCGTAGAATTTGTGTTTGTGATACCTGTGGGCACGTTACACCAAATGGGGTCAAAAAACTTCTCAATTTTATAGACGAAGAAGTCATCAAAGACGGAGGCTACAACAGAAGTGATATCGAAGTCAATTGGCATGGTCATCAAGATCGAGGACTGGGTGTTGCAAACAATATTGCAGCAGTAGAAGCAGGAGCAGATGTTGTTCATGGCACTGCACTCGGTCTTGGAGAGCGAGCAGGAAATGCACCTCTGGATCAAACACTTGTAAATTTGAAACTGATGGGAGCAATCGATAACGATCTTTCCGTTCTTGGAGAATACATGCAAAAAGCACACGAGTATACTGAGGTACCTTTGCCAAGAAACTATCCAGTATTCGGTCAAGATGCTTTTGAAACAGGAACAGGAGTTCATGCATCTGCTGTCATTAAAGCAATGAAGAAAGGTGATCACTGGCTTGCAGACCGAGTTTATTCAGGAGTTCCTGCTGGAGAATTTGGATTAGAACAGGTCATCCGTATTGGACATATGGCAGGTCGTTCAAACATCATTTGGTGGTTACAACAGCGAAATTACGAAGCAACTGATGAACTGGTGTCTCACCTTTTCGAGGTTGCAAAATCTCAAAGAAGACTCATGGATGATCAAGAAGTTGTTGAAGCGATTAAGGTCTTTGAATTAAAGAACTAAGCTTCTTCTTCAACATTATCTTCTCTGTTGACTTCTTCCATGGTCGTTTCAAGCCATCCACTGTCCACACTACCACCGTCCCATTCACCAACAACTTCGACTTCAATTTCTTCTTCCTCTCTCCAGACAGGTTCATCAAGAGATCCTTGAGTGATGAATCTGCCATGGATGTCGACTTGCTCTTCAAGAAGTGACATGTGTTTTGAAACAGGTAGGAAGTGCCCAACGGGCATTCCAGCGGCAACGAATGGATTTGTGGCGATACATATCATCAAACCATCCTCAGGCGCTAGGATATCGACCGAGAGGCCTGGTGTTGCAGGGTCGGAAATACGAGCAACGACATCGCCTTCTTTCATGATCGACCCACAATCCACAAACAGATCCAGCAATCCACCTTCTCCCGCACGTAACCATGTAGATCCACTTGCCAACATTCTAAATCGAGGCCTATGTGGCTTTTCAGGAATCATTTTCAGACTACGTAATATGTTGACTACTCCATGAACTGCAACCTTCACTGAGCCTTGATCCAGCCAATTTGCTCCACCACCTTCGTAGGTTATTGATGGGATATCGAGTTCATTCGCATTGCTTCGAAGAGAACCACTCGGTGGCTTTGAATCTAATATGATCTCTATTCCAAATGCTTTCGCAAGTATGTTCGAACCAGCATGTGCTAGGTCCACACGTATCTGGGGCATGTTCGAACGGCCCTTTCCTGCACTATGTAAGTCAATAATTGCATCCGAATCCTCGATTAAGTATCTCCAAACCTGATGAGCAACTCTTCGAGTTGAGGATCCTTTAGGATTACCAGGGAAATTTCGATTCAAATCTCTACCATCGGGGAAGTATCTTGATTTTGATCTGTATCCAGGCATATTGACAACTGGTACGATTCGAATTGTTCCAGCCAAGGTTTCAGGATTCAATGGTTTGTCTTTTTCAGTGAATGAATTTCCAAGTAGATGAGTACAAGCAGATGGTCCTGTCAATTCATCCCCATGCATTCCACCAAGAATCGTAATCGTTGGTCCGGGCCTACTCCCATGGATAATTGTAACCGGAGTTGCCCATGGATCTCCTAAACTGACTTCTAACAAAGGAAGGTCGATTGTACGGATTGTACCCCGCTTGATTGTCTTTCGATAAAATTTGTAATCGGACCACTCCGATTTCCTATCCCATTCTGTTCTATCTTCAGTCTTATGTTCTGCAAGAGCTTTCTCAATGACCTTTCTACGACGCCTCGATAATTCGTGAGCGATTCTTACTCGCCTTGATTTCTTCGATTTTCGGGCCATAGGAAAAACCTCGGTGCTTTACTTTAATCCGTTTACAAGGTCGTTCAGGACCATCTCAACATCGACTGCCTTGGTAACTCCTGATGCAAGTAATACTCCATGTGCTCCCAATTGAACCGCTGTTCGCACATCATTTCCATCTTTCACACCAGCGCCACATAGAACACGAACATTTGGGTTGATATTTTGAACGGCCTTTACAGTATCCCGAACGATTGCGGGATCTGCAGAGGTGACAGAGATATCTCCACCAATAAGTTCTGGAGGCTCTACGGCGATGAATGTAGGATTCATGCCTGCAAGAGCTTGTGCTTCATTCACATCAATAGCACAAGCGCATATTGGAAAACCATCTGGCAGTGCATCAATGAGTTTTCCAATTCGAGAATGTTCAGATTTGTGTTCTGCGTGATTGATAATTGTACCTGTTGCACCATGTTCTATAGCGTTGTCTGGTTGCAACCATCCAGTATTTGAGCCAAATCCTACTGGATCCAAATGTTGAGTCCAAACTTCGAGAGAAGGTGCAGCTTGTACGACTGAACTTAGATCAAAAGCAGAAACTACTGCAACCATTCTCAAATGGTCTTGTGAAGCCTTTTCCATAGCCTTTGCTAATTTCACAGCATTCAATCCTAATGCGGAAGCATATGTTTTGAAATTAACAACGATGAGTGGCTGCATGGTGTTGCGTGTATGATGTTCTTCTTGAGTTCTTCCACGACATGGTTCACTTGATTGGCCATTGGGCACCATCGAGTACAGTGCCATCTGGTATTATCGAATTGTGATCAACAACAACATTGTTCAGACGGCAATTCTTTCCAATCGTCGAACCTCTTCCTATCATTGTATTGCTTAGGATTGATTTTTCTTTGACTTGAACGTCATCAAGTAAACTGCATCTTGATAAAATTGAATCATTGATTTTAGAATTCTTAGCAAGCATAGTATGTTCTACTGTGCATGTTTCACCAATTTGTACAGAAGAATCAGCATGCCAATTTGTACCCTTTCTTGACCCGGATTTCCATCGCTGATTCGCAATACATGCTTGGACTCCAGAAGACCAACTTTCAGGTGTTCCTGCATCAATAAAATAACCTTCAAATGCATAGCCATTCAATTCATTCTCTTCTGCTAGTACGGGAAAAACCTCTCGTTCAAGAGAACATTTTCCTGTTGGAATATATGAAAAAATATCCTCTTCAAAGAGATATGATCCAGCATTAATTAAGTTAGAAAAGACTTCTTCATGCTTTGGTTTTTCTTTAAATTGAGTGATTCTATTATCGTCATCAATTCCTACAATTCCAAATCGTGTTGGGTCTTCTACTTCCCAAAGTGCAAGCGTACCAATACCTCCGTTCTTATCGTGCAAGTCAATCCCTTTTTGCATATTTAAAGAAGAGATAATGTCTCCATTAAGGCAAGCAAATTGCCCAGAGATTACATCTCGACAGTTCCCCAGTGCTCCTCCAGTTCCTAATGGCTCAGTTTCTTTTACGATTCGAACATCGAATGGGACTTCATTTTCATTGAAATATTGTTCAATCATATCGACTTTGTATCCTCCAGCCACAACAACTTCGTCGACCTTGTCGCTTGGGATGACTTCAACAACGTGCTCAAGCAACGTTTTGTCTAACATGGGGAGGATTGGTTTTGGAATGCCATAGGTCCATGGACGCAGCCGAGTTCCAAAGCCTCCTGCTAAAACAACGACTTGCATGGTTTTGGGGCCATGTTTTGGCATTTGAAGTTGTACCCTTTCGGACAGGAAATCACAAGGAAACCTTTCCGCACAGTTCAAAGACGTTCTTCCATTCGCAGGTAATAGTGATAGTATGAATATCCACGAATACCAAGGGAAAGCATTGTTCAAGCAACATGGCGTAAAAGTCGTCGAAGGCGTTCATTGCACGTCCGTATCCGCAGCACTCGATGCTTATGACCAACTTCAATCAAAGGTTGTAGCGGTAAAATCACAAATACATGCAGGAGGAAGAGGTAAAGGAAATCTGTATTCACCTGAAAGCCGAGACTTGGTTATGGAAGGTGGGGTTAAGATTGCCTTTTCAAAAGAGGATGTTGAAACCTATGCCACAAATATTCTAGGTAATGTTCTCGTAACAAAACAAACTGGCGATGAAGGAAAAGTTGTAAATCATCTCTATGTCGAATCTGGTTGCGATATTGCACATGAATACTATCTTGCTCTGCTTGTTGATCGTGAACAAAAATCAGTTCTCGTCATGGCATCTACGGAAGGTGGAATGGATATTGAAGAGGTTGCAGAGGAAACTCCTGAACTTCTCCATAAACTGAATATTGATCCAAATGCTGGTTTGTTGGGCTATCAAATCAGAGATCTTGGGCTTGCTCTTGGTCTGCAAGGGGCTGCTCACAAGTCCTTTGGGAAAATGTTGAAGGCCTTGTATTCACTATTCCTTATGGAAGATTGTGCAATGGTTGAGATTAATCCACTGGTCCGATCATCGGATGATGAAATGATTGCACTCGATGCAAAGGTTAGTTTTGATGAGAATGCAGAATTTAGACATAAATCTTGGGATGACATTCGAGACCTTTCTGAAGAAGAAGACGTTGAAATCCGAGCTAAAGAAACAGGTCTTTCTTATGTTAAACTCGATGGAAACATTGGATGTTTGGTCAACGGAGCAGGATTAGCAATGGCAACGATGGACGTCATCAAACTTTACGGGGGAGAGCCTGCGAATTTCCTTGATGTTGGTGGGGGGGCAAATGAAGAACAAGTAAAAACAGCCTTTTCAATCATTCTTGAAGATCCAAACGTCAAAGGTGTTCTCGTGAACATCTTTGGAGGAATTATGCGTTGTGATATCATTGCTCGAGGCGTCATTGCTGCGACTGAATCTCTTGGGCTGACCGTTCCTCTGGTTGTCAGACTCGCAGGAACAAACGTCGATGAAGGAAAGGCAATCCTTGCTGCTTCTACTCTCAACATACATCCTGCTGATGACCTTGCTGAAGGTGCTCAAAAGATTGTAAAACTCATTGGAGGTGATGTCTGATGGCTATTTGGATTGAAGAAGACGCAAAGGTACTGGTACAAGGAATAACAGGAAAGCAAGGAATGTTCCATGCTGACAAGATGGTTGAATATGGTACCAATATCGTTGGTGGATGTACTCCTGGAAAAGGCGGACAAACAGTAGAATTGCAAGGGAATTCATATCCTGTCTGGAATTCAATGTTTGAAGCCATTGAGACCACTGATGCTGATGCTACAGTCATTTACGTGCCGCCTCCGTTTGCTGCAGAAGCCATCATGGAAGCAGCTGATGCGTTTGATCAAATCAAAGGTGAAGGCGTTGTTGTTTGTATCACGGAAGGGATTCCAACTCTCGATATGGTCAAGGCTGTAGCATTCGTCGAAAACCGACCAGGCGTTCGACTCATTGGCCCAAATTGTCCTGGAATCATTACTCCAGGAGATGGTGGCGGTGCAAAAATAGGAATCATGCCAGGACACATACATGCAAAAGGTAGAATCGGAATCGTCTCTAAATCTGGGACCTTAACCTACGAAGCAGTTGCTCAAACAATGAGCATAGATGAAGGCCAATCAACCTGTGTTGGTATTGGTGGCGATCCTGTCAACGGAACAGGTTTCATTGAATGCCTTGCAGCATTTGAAGCAGATTCTCAAACTGAAGCCATCGTCATGATTGGTGAAATCGGCGGAAATGCAGAACAAGAAGCAGCAGCCTGGGCAAAAGAGAATGTCACAAAACCAATCGTTGGTTTCGTTGCTGGTGCAACTGCACCACCGGGCAAGCGAATGGGACACGCAGGAGCAATCATTTCTGGTGGAAAGGGAACTGCAGAAGAGAAATTCGAAGCATTTGAGGCTGCAGGAATTGCATGTGCTCGAGATCCATCGGAACTTGGAGCAGTCCTACTTGAATCCCTCAAAGCAGCAGGTCTACGCTGAGGGTTCTCATGGACTCAACTTGGAATGAACAAATCATTGCGCATTACAAATCGAATACGATACATCTCGATTGGCTTTCAAAGCCAAGTCAACATCAATTCCGCTGGAGGACATTTGAAGGTAGATGGGTGACTTCCAAGAGGCGAATTCGGAATCATGAATCCTTAATGAAAGCCATTGGAAAGGGCTTTCCAAGCGATTTGTATGTCTCAACCTCTTCATGGTTGAATCCAATAGACCTACCTCGGTTACGGGATACTGAATCGTCCTATCCAATTCTCATAGACCATCTTATTGTGTTTGATATTGATGTAGCTCCATTGAGTTTGAAAAATTTAGAAAAGGCCAAGAATGTTGCAAAGGGTCTTCACGCCTATGTTATGGAGAATGAATCGGTTGAATTTGTTCATGCAACATTCTCTGGCAGTAAGGGATTTCATCTCATCTACAAAGACACAGACCGTGCTAAATTTGGAATCCCTGATCCGAAAGAACGAGAGGAAACGGTTCGAAATGAGCGTAGAGAATTACTTTCCCGAGTCTTGAAGCAAGGTTTTGAAGTTGACGAACGAATTACTGCAGACACTCGCAGAATCATTCGTTTACCAGGATCCATTCATGGAAAGACTGGTTTTCAGTGCACAAGTATAGATACGAATCATTTTGATATGCCCCTGAAAAAACTTCTAGAACAAATACCTAAAATCAATCATGCCGTTATCATCCCAAAGAAAGCGAAAGCAATTGTGAAAGCACTAGTAAAAGAAAAAAGAGAAACAGTTGTTGAATATGAGCACTCCTATATCATGGAGGTTAGTAATCACTTACCTGGGACTGAAGATAGAAGTGCCCTCCTCTTTTGGACGCCTTACTCATGGGGCACAGGTGCTGAATGCTTTGAACGGTTAAACACTCTAATCGAGGTGGAGAATCTAGGTTATGGTGCTCTTTTTTCAGATGGTGAAAGAATTCTTTTTATTTGTCCTGAATCGATTACTCGGGCAAAGGTGGTAAAAATTCTAAGCGATCTCGGCATGGAGAAATTATCAGAGAACCTAAAACAAAGAGAGCATTATTGGGTCCGAATCTCCGGTATAATGGATGATGATGGTATATGGCACAATGAGCCAAAGTTCATATCAATTATAGACAATAATAATTCTAAATCAATCTATTCAAGAGCGCATTTAACATTGCTAACTAAACTTGGTATTCCGATTGATAGTTCTCAATATGAGAAACTCGCAGGAAGGAGTGAACCAAGCATTAGAATGGTTGTCAGAGACTGATTATTTATAGACTGCTTGCAGGTAAGTAAAACCGTCCCCAATGGAGTCTTAGGACTGTGACATTTCTCGAATCGAGGCCATAGAAACAATCGGCGACGGCGCTCGGGGACAGCGCCTAGCCACATCTCGTGATAATATGCCTGTAAAAATAAACTTTTCAAGCGTAGTCCTTTTTAGTTTATTTATAGGATTCATGATTCAAACCTTTCGTGATCCCGTTCATCCAGGATTATGGCTTATATTAGCCATTTTTGTTGGTTTTGCATTATTTGCACAAATACTTGTAATGCTCGGGATTATGACAATCACGCCGGCCAATCAAATGCCAAGAACAACAAATAATCGAACGCCGATTGATTACGGAAATTATCACTATAGATCAATAATTGCTAAAATACATTCCAGTGGAGTGACTGTAACTACCGTTGAAGATGCAATAAAGACATATTCAAGTTTGTTTAATGTAGGCGAAAAGGCTGCAAAGCCATTTTTCAACAATCAGTTTGTTATGTCAACCCTAGGATTGAGTATTCAAGATACTAAACAGGTTTCCTCACAATCATTTGACTCAAGCTTTTGGGGTAATATCTCAGATGGAGTAGCAAAAAATGAAGCAAAGTCTGATGAAATATGTGCAGATCCTAACTGTTCAAAATCTGTATCTGCCTTTGATTTCCGATGTTATCAGTGTAGAGGTCGATTCTGTGATTCATGTAAGGGTAGTGGCCTTAATTGCCCAAGTTGCTCATAGGAATATTTCCTTTCTGTGGAGCGAATTCTTTGGCGTCCTCCCTAGTTGCCTGATGAACTCTAATTTTTGCTTTCCGTCCTTACTATGGGCGTAAAATAACTCAGCAGGGCTGACAAATTCTTCCCAATATTTGAGGAACACCTCGGCATCGTCAGCCTTGCCTGCTAGTATTTTGGGGACTGAATGATACATTACAAGTTGACTTTTTATTGGCCGCATGTACTTCGCTAAAATTTCAGGAAGAAGTTTCGTTAGCCAAGTGTCCTCAAAGAAGCGAGAAGATCTAGAAATGACGTAACGTGGCTTTTCGAGTCGTCCGAGTACCTCCTCAAGTGCTTCAGTAAATATTGCAGCTTCTTCTTCTGTGCTATTGTTTAGATGTACCCGAAGCCATCCTCCCCCCCTGTCACCACCAGATGTTCGGCAATTTGCGGAGATGTGGCCTGTATGGATGAGGCTGTTTGAGATAGCATATGCAATTGCTTGAATCAAAGATTCATCAGTCCAAGGGCTGTCTTTCCTAACTCCAAATTTGAATCCTCCTGCAAATCCTGTAGCACACTTTGCTTCAACTGCTTGTGTTGGCAATGCAGAGAATGGTTGACCTATACCCCATAAATCACGACTTCGAACTCTGTTTCGAGATCTTCTTAGCATCTCTTCATTGAAAATTGCCATACCTTCGCTAATTCCCTCAGGCTGTGCTTCAGTAAATGCAGCGTGTACATGCCCAACGCCTTTCTCGATTGCACCATCATCACATACGCCGTACAATTGCTTGTGCTTTTTCTTGAATCGATTGTAATCTGCAAACCCGTTTGTGAATTCTTCTGCTAGGCATACGATGTCCCAATTGTTTGCAACTTTCTCTGGCCATTCTTTGTCCAAGCGAATAGAACGCCCCCTAAGTTGGTTAATGCTCATACTCGTAGTGACAGTTGTCAAATCAATGAGAACATTGATTTTCGATGCATCCCAACCCTCTCCGAGAAGTCCTCGTGTTCCTATGAGACATTTAGTCAACCCGTTTTGGAAGAATTCTGTAATCATCATCGAATAATATCGTGGAATCCAATCCTTTCCCCTTCCTACGATTTCATGATAACGTCCTTTTTGGTTATCTAAAAGTACGATTTTAAGTTCTCTTTCTGCAATCCACGCTCGAGCCGCCTCAAGGAATCGTTGCGATAGATCATCATCAACAAGAACGGTACTTCCAGTCATCAATATAGGATCGAGCAGATCGCCAGAAGAACAATTCACTAATGCTCTAAATGCTGCAACAGCACCTCCTGCCTCTTCATCGAGAACTCCCTCGACCAGAGTTGTTGCAGAGGTTTTCTCGAAGTCGGTGATGAC
>NHFS02000003.1 GCA_002171315.2 Euryarchaeota archaeon TMED117
AAATCTGCAGCTTGCGTATCGATGGTAATTTGCGTCGAAGGTGATTGACAATCAGATTCGAGTGTTCGATCTCCAATGGTCACAGTCAGTTTGTAAGTTGTGAGACCGAGTATACTCGGAGTATCTGCGAAACTCGTTTTGTTTGTCTGACCCAGAAGAACACCGTTTCGATACACATTGAAATTCGCTTCTTCTTGTGAATCCCATGACCATGCTAGATTGACATCGCCATCATCGAGAGCCGATGTAAGGCTTGGGCATGGCAATGCTGGCAATGCTTGGACAACTGTCGTGGACTCATCTACTGCACCGGATTCATCGGTAACGACCAAGGTGATAGATACGCTTCCTGAAAGCGGCATGAGGAACGAGACATCTGTTCCCGATGTCGATGATTGTCCGCTCGATGATGAAGACCAAGACCACTGATAAGCAACGATTCTGTTATCGGGATCAGAAGAAGCACTGGCTGTTAATTGAACGCGTTCACCGGCATATGCAGATTCAGTCAAGACAGTGATGATTGCAGTTGGTGGGGCATTGGAAATCGTGATTGAAGTGGAGGAAAGCCCTGTCGCCTCGCCATCCGTGACAAGAACTTCTACGCTCCAGACCTGTCCTGGACCAAGATACGACGAAGGAACAATTGTTGCATTGTCTAGAGACCCTTCTCTAAATCCATTCCTAAACCAAGTGATTGAAGTTGTTTCAATAGAATCCATATCGTCATCTGAGGATTCAATAAGAAGTGTGATATCTTGTTGTGAGTTGATTGAGTCGTCGATGGTTACTGTTACGAATGGATCTGAATTGATGATATCAACATACAATGTTTCACTTTCTAAACTTGATTCTGAACCATCGAAAGCATGGATCACTGCAGCCCAAGTTTGACCCTTCATGGTTTCAGAAGAGGGGAGTGGATTTATTCCATTCAACTGAGGCTGAAGAACATCTTCTAGATACCATTGGATATTGAATGATAGAACATCCATCGAATCCGCATCGATCATTACCGCATCAACTGAGATGTTCATTTGACTTGTTACTTGGGTTGCGATAATCGAAGCTGATTGAAGGACTGGAGCCGTGTTTTCGATTGTTGTAGCGGCTGATGATTCCCATGTAGACCATGTGGTTCCATCATTTACTCGAGCGTTTACGCTCCAGGAATCTCCTTTCGTAGTGCTAGTGAAGGACAAGGTTTCTGAATCAATCCCTGCATCAAATCCGTTCTTTATCCATCGATATTCTGTGCTTACAATCGAGTCCATGTCTGCGTCAGATGAAGTAACTGTGGCGGTAAGATTGTTTTGTGTCGCCGGATTGCTTGGCGTGATGTCGACACTGTCTACTGTGGGAGGTGTATTTGTTGTCGTTGACCCAATGATAACAGCAGAGGATTTCATCCAAGCTGAAGTATCTGTTCCATCTGAAACTCGCATTTCTACTTCCCATGAATCTCCATCTCGCGTGGCAAGAGATGGCAAGGATGACTGGCCATCTAATGACGCTTGATGAGTACCATCAAGATACCATCGATGTTCATAGGTTAGGGTATCCATTGCATCTGCATCTGACGATGTGTTGACCACGGGCAAATCATCAGTCGTACTAGGGTTTGAGATTCCTATTGAAACCGAAGATAGGATTGGAGCAGAATTGATAATAGTCACAACATTACTTGTCACATCGGCCCCTAAAGCAATACCATCCGAAGGACTAACAATCACGTACCATTCATCGCCTTTGGTGGTCTGGAGTGGGGGGAGGGTTTTGCCAACAGTTCCAGGGTTGGGTGCTCCATTTACAAACCATGCAAACGTAGTGCCGGACTCTGCATCACCATCTACGTCATCAAAGACGTACGTTGCTACAAGCGGATCTGTTGTGCTTGCAGTGGCTGGGCTAAGCAAAAGGCTGTTAATTGAGGGAGGATTATTTGCGGGAGCGCTCCCCTCTGAAATCTGGTACGTCGTAGTATCCCATACATCATTTGAATTGCCTCCAGTTCCATCTGCAGCATTTACCGCTACATCGATTGATACGACACCGGAACCTGTTGAAGGAGCTGTCCAATCAACACTCCAACTTCTGTAGTTGCTGTTGATATGTGTTGCACTGTTTGCGGCTGTGTTGATCTGGACTCCTGTCCCAGGGGATGAAAGTGAGCCTTTGTCGATATCAAGAGCGAATCCCCCGCTATTCGAAGAGGCCCCTCCTGTTACTGATACCGATAGTGTGTATGTACTTCCAGCTACGTATGTTGTTGGTTGTCCTGACATTGAAAGTGTTGCAGTTTGGGTATTCGTTCCATGACAATAACCTCCGCCACAACCAGTACCTTGGCCTGAAATTCCACCACTGTAAGCATTTGTCATTGGCGTAACCATGGCTAAGCAAAGGATTGCAAAAAGACCTAGCGTACGCTTTTTCATGGTTCAACCTCACACTTATTGCGTAAAAGTGTTCGTTCCATAGGACAGAAAATTTCTCAATAATCGAACAATGTCGGCTGTTCTGAAGGAATCTTGTCGGAGGGAACTTCATTTGAATCCCCTTGGAGTTGTTGATTGAAGCGTTCTTCAGTCCAAACTGTGACACCTAATCCTTCTGCCTTAGCAAGTTTCGAACCAGCATTTTCTCCTGCAACGAGTACCGAAAGATTGCCAGAAACACTTCCGACTACCTTTCCTCCAGCAGATTTAATTCTCGATTGAATGCTTTTTCTCGGTTCGGAAAGAGTTCCTGTTACACAGAACGTCATGCCGACAAAGGGGCCTTGATCGATTTTTTCTTGCTCGGCTTGAATTGAAAGATGTGAAAGGAGATTCTCAATCGCATTACTACGAATGTTAATTCCGTCTCTTAATTGAAGCGCAACGATATCCCCTACCCCCTCGAGTGCGGTCAACTCTTGAAGTCGCTCAGGTTGTTCTTGGCTTTCTTCAACCCATGCCATCATCACTGCAGGTTGTTGGAAATGTACGGCGATAGCAAAAGCCAGTTCAGGGCCAATGCCAGGCAATCCTAGTGCTTGAAGGAATTTAGAAAACGTCATGGAACGTGTTTTGTTTATTTCATTAAGTACATTCGATGCAGATTTCTGTCCCATCCTCTCAAGAGAAAGCAGTTTGACTTCATCCAACTCATAGAGTCCCGCTATACCAGTGATGAGCCTCTCAGCAAGCAATTGGTCGACCAACTTTTCTCCAACCCCGTCCATCTCTAATGCGCGGCAATAGTAGAGAATGCTCCTCCCCATTCGAGCACCGCAGTTAACATCTGTACATCGAATAAATGCGCCTTCGATTTCAACTGGACCATCGCATGCTGGACACAATGATGGTGCTTGTATTGGTTTTCTTTCTGGCAACAGGCCATCGAATGGTTCCCCGTCTGCATGGATGCGCCCTTCCAAATCCTGCTGAGTTGCTGGCCCAAGACTTGCTTCGATTTTTGGGATCACATCACCTCGTCGAACAATTTTGATCTTATCGCCTATGTGGATATCTAAGCGCTCGACTTCACCAAGATTGTGCAGTGTTGTATTCTCAACCGTAACGCCCCCAACACGTTGGGGGGCGATGCGTGCAACCGGTGTGATGGTTCCTGTTCTACCCGTTTGCCAATCGACATGAAGTAAAACGGATGTGGCTTCTTCTGGAGGGAATTTCCATGCAAGAGCCCACCTCGGATGGTGTGCTGTCATACCGAGTAAATCTCGTTTCGAAAGATCGTCCACTTTGAAAACTAACCCATCAATTTCAAATTCATAATCCTCCCGTTGGGAAGTCCATTTTTCTGTTTCTTTGCAAAGGCCTGATGTTAATTCGCTCGGTTCGATTGATTCAGTGATGATCCACGGTGCGGGAATTACTCCAGCAGTCTCTGTCAGCCATGAAAGAATTTCACTATCATTGTTGGCGTCTGGTGGTGGAGATGAATCGGGATGACGCGAGAGTTCGTCTGGGAACTTTGCGTCATATGCGAGAAAAACCAAATCACTTGCATTTGCTTTGCCCTCTGCTTTCTTCTGACGTAATGCACCGGCGGCTAGATTTCTTGGATTGGGGGAGACATCTGCATACTGTTCTTCAAATGTCGATTTACGCATGACAACCTCGCCTCGGATGTGAACATCCACTTCTGCGCCAAGTGTCCCAGGGACATTTTCTACTCGACGGGCATTTTTCGTAACATCCTCTCCACGATTTCCACTACCTCTCGTTGCTGCTCGCACGAGTCGCCCTTTTCTGTATTCAAGAGAGAGAGCTGAACCATCGAGTTTTGGTTGAGAGATGAACCGTGTAGCCTCGAGAGAGGATTCGCGAACAAAGTGATCTATGTCTTCATCTGCTGTGCCTTTGTTTAACGATCGCATGGGAAACATATGGTCTACTTTGACGGTACCTGGGTCGATTTCTGCACCCACTCGTTGCAATTGTGGATGCATTGCGTCGAGTTGCTTCAATTCGTCCCACAAGGCGTCGAATTCTGAATCTGGAATCTCAGTTTTTGCTTGATTATAATAGAGGTCGGAATGATATGCAATTTGCTCAGCAAGCCAATCTATGCGTCGATTTTGGCCATCGTCGGACGAATCTGAATTGGCCATAGTATTCCACCTCCTCGACCCCATTTAAGGTTCATGATGACGGGAATTTTAGTTCCACAAATTCTCCATCGACCATTGGGCATCTTGTCATTACAACCTCGGTCATGACACGAAGGTGGATTTCAGCAACCACGAATACTGTTGCTGAAAATAGATGACCTGATTTTGTTAGGAAATCATCGTTCGAAAATGTTGCATGTAGGTGAGTAAATGGAGAGCCGTTTTCATGTCTTGCGAGATTTCCTTGCAACGTCACCAGTTCCGCAGGCTCTTCAAGTTCTTTGCGATGATAAACAAAATCTGAATCCATGTATCCGAAGATGGAATTGCGAGTCCTTCCAATACCGCTTGTGATTACTGCACCATTGAGGTCTAATGTATCTGCTAGTTTCTGAATTGATGCGTGTATTTCTTCACCTGGTTCAAGAACCAGCATGATGTCATCGCCACTTCGTGCCCATTCCATGTCTTTCTCATACCGAGGAATCACTTAGGGATACCTCTTATTCCTCTTCCTCAGGAAGAAGGATTTCTATGATTCGTTCTGCTGCTTGGTCGAGATCTTCTCGTGAACCGCCAAGCGGAAGTGGACCGAAGGGGCCCCATCCTTTTCTCAAGAGCATGATCCGCTTTTTTGGTTGCCGTTTTGCTAAAACAAGTCGCTTCCATTCATACCGTTGCCCATCAGCAAAGAGATGTGTTGCAGTAACAGCATATCGTTTGGGTACGAGCAGGGAAATAATGTGTAAACCGAGTAAAACATCCCATAGTATTACGTAAAGAATTGGCGTATCTGAAAACGATGCAAAGCCCCACGGCAAAGCCATCATTACAGCCATAGATCCCAGATTTGCCCATTGGCGGAGGACTTCGTGTTGTTGTTCGCTTTTCCAAGCAAATCCATTATTTGACAAAACACCAAACGAAGGGATATCCAAGTGTTGTCGCGTCAACCACCATGCATCCCAAGCAACAATTACGCCAAGAACAACAACCACTACTAAAGCAACGGGTTCGGCACTTGGTAGCAAGCATTTCACCTCAGAGCATACGTTCGTCAATCTCGCCGAGACTCTTGGGACCCTTCCCACGGGTTCGTACGAAGAAAATGATGAGGACAATGACGATAATTCCGCCAATTAATAGTAGACCAGTACTTTGATCTTCACTCTTTGATGATGCTTTTCCTTCAAGTTCATCTGGAGTCCCATCGCCATCATCATCTTGATCTTCGAAGAGCATCGTTGTCTTTCCTTCTGGACATTCGATGCGATCTGGTTGGCCATCATCATCTGTGTCCATCCAAGCACAGGCATCTGTTGGCCATACGTCGTTTTCGTCAAGGCGGCCGTCGTTGTCATCGTCTGGATCATAAATATCGGGTCCACATTGGAGCCCATTTGCTGCATCAAACCACGTATCTGAACTGCATGTTGAAATCCAGTCGCCATCCGTATCTAGAAGCGTTACTTCAAAGTCAACCTCAACAGTGGAAAAGAGATTTAATTCATCTGTTGCGATAACTTGCAATACGTACAAACCTGGTTCAATATTCGTGACATTGAAAGCAATACCTGTATCACTGAGCACTCCTTCTGAGACAAGTTGGCTTTGTGCATCAAACACCTTCCAAGACACAACAATATTAGCAAGTGGGGTGGTATCATCTGAAACCGTGTAAATGACTTCAATTGGTGTTGTTTCCATGAAGCGTTGGCCCGAATAAGGAGAGCTTACACTTGAGATTGGGGCTGCGTTTGGTGAGAGTGAGATAACGACCTGTTGGTTCATGCTGTTTCCAAGTTCGAAGGATGAACTGTTGACCAGACTCATTGCAGAATTCGTCTCTATTGTTGCAGTTGTACTGGACTGTGATTGTGTTTCTGTGTGTTTGGAGTACTGGAGAATTACATCGACAAATTGTCCGTTGTATGTGCTTGGCTCGTCAAGTAATTCAGTGGTAATGACGTATGTTGCTTCGACCACAACGCCATTGAGCATTGCGCTTAGTGAGTGGGTGCTCCATTCGTTAAGAATTCCATCTTCTGACAGTGAGTTCGTAGTTCCGATAAAACTGTCAATGATGTTGATTGTACTACCCGCAACTGAAATCGATCCAACTAGTTGAGAATCTGATATCTGAGCATCATAATATTCGACAGAAAGAGCATCTGATGCGTCAATTGAGAGGTTCTGTATGTAGGCTATGCCGGGTTCTTCAAAGTCATGGGCGTGTAAGCGTAGACCAACTGAATAGTTTGTAATCGAAAGATCTGACACCATTACCGATGCTGCTTTACCATGCCGAATTGTTACTCCCGTCCCAACACCGTTCCCATGAGCGGATATTTGTTCAAGTTGAGCGGACGTTTCGTCAATATCAACCGCTGGAGCCCCTGAAAATTCTAAATTTCGAAGAACAATATCTTCGCAATTGAAAGCGATTAATCCAACTTCTGATCCCGCTGAAATCTGAGAGTCTTGAAGAATGAAATCGCCATCAATCGATTCCAATCGAACCGTTGAATCGCCTACGAAGGATGGTGTCTTTACACCACTTACCTGTCCTGTAACGCCGATGAGTGCAAGCCCATCTTCCATCCCTTCATTGATTGTTACATTGTTCACATCAACATCTGAGAGACGTACCCATGCAGCATCGCCATTGCAATCAGTGAATTCGACACTTTCCAAGACAATCTTTGCGTCTGGGCTTTGTGACTGGATGCACATTGTCCCTGCATCTCTGAGATGAGAATTGGTGAGTGAAACTGTACCTTGTGCGCTTTGTGTGATTGAAATCAATGGGTCTGCTCCTGCAGAACGAGCAAAATTGACATTTTCTGCAATCATCTCTCCGTATCCTGATACTGTGAGTAATGGGGAGCCTTCGACGAGTTGAGTTCCTGATAGTTGTACTCTTGAGCCGACAATTCCATCGAGAAGCAACCCTCCCCATCGTGCTCCAAAGCCAGTTGATGATATGGTTGCAGAGCCTGCTTCAAAGACGCCTTGTACATCGATGACGGCTTGTGATGCGATGCGAAGTTCAACGCCATCGTTTACTGTCAGTTTTGTTGTCGAAGCGATTGTCAAATCTCCCTCAAGGCGATATGGGCTCCATGATTTCTCTAGGACCAGCCATGAACTGATTGTTCCTGTAGGAACAGTTGAAGCCATGAAGGTATGACTTGTGGATCTCTTTGTATCCCAAGCAAAGAACTCGGTAAACGATTGAATTTGCATGGTCACAGTTTTCGTGCCTCCTTGGACATCTCCTTGGGAATCGACTGTACGGGCTGTTGTTTGAGCTGTTGCTTCCCCTAACGCATCCGTTGAAACTGTTTGACCGTCTACGATAATTGTCGCTCCTTCGACAGGTGTTCCTTTATCGAGAACGCTGATGTCGAGAATTGAAAAGAGCGAGAAGGAGCCTCCTGTACCTACGGTGATTTGTTGGTTGGCTTCACCTCCGGTCATCTCAACCTCACATAATGCTCCGATAGAAAGCGAAGATGTGAATCGAATATTGCTAATTGACTGTGCTGAAGAACATGACCATGAGATAGGTGATTGGATTTCTAAGCCATTTCCTTCAGATGTAAAGGTGGATTGGACGTTCAAGGACAATGATGTGGCGTTGAGAATGCCTCCATCTCCAGTTAAGGTCCCCGATGCCCCAAGATCAACGGCTGAAGATGAATCTACGATCAGCGTTGTATCGATGAGTTTGAGTTGAGAGTTTGTTGCGAAATTGAGATTTCCATTCAGCATATGAGGACTACCGTCTGGTTTTGCTCCCAGTACAATCGTAGACGATGATGGAAGATTCCAATCTCCTTGAGGCACAGTGATGATTTGAACCGACTGACCAGCTTGGTTTCCAATCAATTCTGCTCGAACGCCTGCTCCTTGGTAAAGAACATCGACCATTGAGCCCGTTGACAGGAGAGGAAGAGAAGCAACCCCGTTTGTATCTCCTATTGAAAGGAAATTGTGAGCGTAGGCTTCTGCTTGAATCGGCTGATTGTTGATATCAGTGAAAGACACATACGTTTCGTAAAGATATCCAGATGAGGTTGTTGAGACTGTACTTGTTGTTGGCCCTCCATAGAGGAACGTTCCATCGCCAACTGCGTCAGATGATGATTGAGCGGTATTTTGTGGAGTAAATGTGCGAGCATGTGCTGTTGAATCTTGTTCGAGAAGAAGAGGCGTATTGTGAAGATTTGCTGTCCATGTTGATGTTTGCAGGTGAGATTCATCCGCTAATCGGACGCCATATTGTTGGGTTGATGTTGACAAATCTTCGAACGTGAATGTTGACTGAATCCCGTAGATGCCTGTTGTTTTACCATTGATGAAGATTCCAGTTTCCGCTGTAAGAGTGCTGTCTTCAAAGATTGCTCCTGTTGAATAGCCGTTTGTTGTTAGATCTGTTGATTGAATTGAAGTGTACCATGCATCGATGCCAACAGATGTAACATCAGAACTGCTGTAGGCCTTTTCAACATTGAATTCATTCCAAACGTGTTGGCCTTCCAAGACCTTTATTGCCGGGCCGTCACCTTGGCTTAACTCTGCATTTGTGCCTGTTATCTCAGTATCGAGACCAGATAATGTCATGACTTTCTCTTGTGATGTGAAATTAGATTCTTTGAGAATCAGTAAACCATCTCCAGAGCCTCGTAAAGCGATATTTGTGGAATCAATATTGCTGTTCATAATCTCAGTAGCCCCTGGCCCATCGATGTCAAAGCCAATTTCTGTTTGCAAGAGTGTTATGTCATCGAAGTTGCAATCAAGTGTACAACGTATATCGATGGCAGTTCTATCAAGTGACTGTTGAGTGAAATCAATATTGGAAAGATAGATGCTTTCAACCGCACCCCACAGAAGACGATCTCCAGAAAGAAGTGCGTTTGAGACGGTTAAATCATCCGTACCTGAGCCATCGATGAGAAGAGTCACAGATTGGCCAAAGATGCTGTTTACAGAGGTTGTTGCTCCTGAATCCGAGCCTATGCCTACACTAACAGTATCCAGTCCTAGTCCTGTAATTGTAGCGTCCCCGGCTACGATATCGAGGGCGAAACCGGTTTGATTGAATGTTATGTCTGATGCTGTGAGATGATTTGAAGAGTGAATTCCAGTTGCAGCATTGGTGAATGTTCCTGTCGTAACAGTGAATTGACCTTCGTTATTGACTGCTTGAATATCAATTGTATCCATTGTCACATTTTCGGCTGTTACTGTTCCTGATGGATGAATATCGATGCCAATGTAACTGTTTGTGATCAGTATTTCTTCATGGATTATCACATCGCCATGAACTGCCAGAGCAGACTCTGCTCCTCGAATAGTGATATTGGTCAGAACCGCATCTGCTGTTGATGAAACAATGATTCCTGGCCAAAGACCTGCTCCCGTCGAACCTTGGCTTGTCGGCGTAATACTTGACATAAATTCGACATCTGTTGCAATAAGAGAGCCATCGATTTGAATCCAATATTCTCCAGTGTCAATAACTGCCCCTGGCTCAATGGTTAGAGTAGAGGTTGTGGAAACCGTTACGTTACCGTCGAGAACGCGGTTCACTCCGTTCCATGTTGTATCTGAAGCCGTAATCGTCACGTCTGATGATACCAATGGGGCAAGGCTGGTCACTAAGAGAAGAGCAAACAATGCAACGGCTCGGGAGCGCATAGCATGTGCTAACGTTTGGACCATATCAATGCAAGGCTGATTGGTCAGGGGTTCACCTTAGATATCGGCGGAGTGGGCCTGCCCAGATTTGAACTGGGGTCTGACGGCCCCCAGCCGCCAAGTATAGGCCAAGCTAACCCACAGGCCCGAGATATCTTCACTTGTGTTGAGCACTGAAAGGAACGATTTCTTCGATCAAATCAATGTGTCCAACGTACATACGTCGGCAACAGTAGCGCTTGAAACCTACATGATCGAGTGCGTCACTAACGTTTGCACCCTCTGCGAGTTTTTCATTGAACGCTTCCCACTTGTGAGCTATAACGGTACCACAGCTGAAACAACGGATTGGAATTATCATCTTTCATCACCTCATCGATAGGACTTTTGCTTCTTGCGACGAGCACCACGTCCGAGTTGGTGCTTTGCTTCCTTACGACGAGGATCGTTGACAAGGAGGCTACGATCAAATCGCAGGTACTCATCACGAAGTTCTTCGTCGATTCCTTCTGCTCCACCGTTGTAGTGAACCAGGCCACGAGCAATCGCTGTACGGATTGCGTCAGTTTGGCCCATGATTCCTCCACCGTTAGTGGTCAGATTGATGTCAACTTTGGAAAGGCGGTTCATTGCATCAGCAATAATCAGCGGCTCCATTGCCTTGCGACGTGCAAGAGATGGTTGGAGAATTTCAATCGGTTCACTGTTAACGCGAACTCGGCCTTTTCCTGCTTTGACGGATGCTCGTGCAACCGCAGTCTTTCTCTTTCCTGAACTTTCTACTGACTTTTTCTTACGTGCCATCATTGTTCACCTCCGGTCCATCGGTGCGATGGTGCACCAAGACTTGCGCTGATGTCGCCAAGGCGAACATAGCTTTCTGGCAAGGATTTGCGAATTTTACTGTCATCGCCTTCGACATGGCCTTCTGGCATGCCTGAAGCAAGATGGTGTGGGCAACCGATTTCTACGCGTAGATTTCGGAGTGCTCGACGGCCGCTGCTCTTTCTTTGGTAAGGCAACATTCCACGAACTGTACGCTTGAGGATCATATCAGGCATACGTGGGTAAAAAGGACCCTTGCGAGCGTGATTCAAGGCATACTTGTCGTGATAGGTTTGGAATACCGAACGTGAACTTCCCGAGACTATTGATTTCTCAGCGTTGATGATGACAACTTTGTCATCACGATCTGAGCGTGCAGCCTTCAGAAGCATATCTGCTACTGTTGAAGCGAGACGTCCTAGGACGAGTCCATCTGCGTCAAAGACGTAGGTTTGTGCTTCATCCAAGAATAATCACCCCGTTTCCTTTTGGATTTTCGTTCATCAATTCACCGTAAGTGAGAATTCTCCCACCAGCGGCTTCAATCTTGGCTCGTGCACTTGTGCTAACACTGTAGGCGGCGATGGTGCGGTTCCCTGTGACTTCACCAGATCCAAGCAGTTTTC
>NHFS02000051.1 GCA_002171315.2 Euryarchaeota archaeon TMED117
AATACCTGTTGATTGAAGAAGACGTGCCTGTCGTTTCTGCAACTTCCTTCATCAAACAAGCTTGGATTGAAGAAGGCCGGCCAGGTGTGGATCAGATTGAATATCAACCCTCGATGGGACGAGCAACCTGTACTCAACACGCCGTAGGCGACACCTTAACAGTTCCAATTTCTGGTGGTTCAGCCAATGTTTACGTCGCTAAAACAACCGCTAGCGTGGCGTTCCTAGTCCAGTCAGGTAGAACATTATCATCGACTGTTTTACAAAATCTTGCTTCCACATGGGATCAGACAATCTATCCAACCATGACCACCTACTTTGGTAAAGACTACGGGGATGGAAGAGGACTTGCTCCTCCGGATAACGATAATAATTGTCAAGTTGAGATCGTCGTTTATGACATCGATGGAGCATACAACATAGGAGGTTATTTCTCTCCAGGGACTGCTCCAACTCGTGACGTTGTTTACGTTGATTTTGCTGACATTACTCTGAATTGGGGGAAGTCAATTATCGCACACGAACTCCAACATTTACTCCACAACGCTCAGGATCCTTACGAAAACCTATGGATCGATGAAGGCAATGCAGATGTGGCAATTTACCTGTGTTTCGGAGCAGACAGTACTCTTGCAGGCCATCTCAACGGATGGACACAATCTTCTGACTTGAGTGTACGATGGTGGAACCAAAGGAATGCTGATTATGGAGCAGGGTTCATGTTCACGATGTATTTGGCAGACCATCTTGGTGGAGGGCCAGCAATACGTCAGTTGGTTCAAGATTCAGCAACAGGTGGTTTAGGGGTTCAAAACTTAGCACTTTCACCAGTCTCGGGTCAAGCCGGAAAGATTGGTCGAACAATGGGTGAAATCTTTGCAAATTTCTCAATTGCAGCCACCATTGACTCCGATCAAGGAATCTACGGCTACTCAAATCTGATACTCAACCCATCTTGTGGCGGCAGCACATTCTGTCGAATCCAGCCTGCTGATACCAATTCAAACTGGGCTACTCCTTGGAGTTCAACGGGCCATACAATGGAGGGATGGGGTATCCGATCGTTCAAGTTCACTCCGGGGTCTGCATCACCAGCTCCTCTTACGCTTAGAGTGACTTCAGACGTATCCAACTTCGATGGAGTTCTCGTCTACAAATCCACTGCAGATGGTCTATGGTCTGTTCAAGACCTCGATTTCTCAAACAACGTTGCCACCGGCTTGATTCAAGGATTCGGGAATCTCACAGATGAGGTTCACGCAATCGTCTGGTATGCGAGCGTTATAGGAGATTGTGACTATACTTCTTGTGGCCCTTCATATCCTCAAGGAACAATCGACATTGAAGCCGCCCGAATTACATCTCCAGCGACCATGCTTCTCAACGGTACGACTCTAAGTGACCGCGATGGAGACGGCGAAGATGATACTGTTCAAGCAAATTACTCGATTTTGTCAAATGCGTTCTTTGAAGATCTCGATGTAGAAATCGTCGTTCGAGATAGCAATGGGACGGTTGTAGATTCGACTTCAACAAGAGTGCAGGCTGGCGGAGGAGTATATGTTCCTGAGGATGCGTACTTTACAGCTCGTAAATCAGACTTATACACGTTCGAATTCACGATGAGAGACATGTTAGGCGCCGTGCTCGACACTGAAACAACTTCTCCTCAAGCGTTAGGAAACATGGCTCCAGTTGCAAATGGTTCGGTATCAACAAACGCCAGTCAAACATACGAGAAAATTCAATTTACAGGCGATGGATTCGATGCATGGGGTCTTTCTCTCGACAATAACACCCTTCCATACTTTGACGCTCCAGTTGCCTACGCATGGGATTTTGGAGACAACATTACTTCTGGTTTACGTTCTCCCCTACGATCCTTCTCTTTCGTCGGTGAATACAACACGACTCTACAAGTGATGGATATTGGCGGTACTTGGTCTGAAATCGATGTAAATACGGTGAACATAACCGACAATACTGATCCAATCCCCGTCATTACGGTAAACAACATCGTTGTTGAAACAACGCTCGAGATTTTGACAAATCAGAGAATTGTCTTTTCAGCGTATCAAACAAGTGACAACGTTCCGCTCGAATACCTCCAATTCGATTGGGATTGGGGCGACGGGACATCTGTTGACAGTGGACAAGGTCTTTATTCATCAAATCATGAATGGGGCGATGTTGTTGGGACGAATGAAACGTATAATCTCACGTTAACAGTATCCGATGGCGTAAATGTAGGTTCGAAGACAATTCAAATTATCGTCAATAACCGATTGCCATATCAAATATTTTCAGATATTTTGACGACGTATACGTACACGCCATTGCCGATGCCTGATGTTTTTACCGACGATGATGGTGAGAATTTCACATTGGATTGGAATTTCGAAGGCGGTGTCAATCTCGATGGTATTGATGTGGATCGCTCAGATGATTTCTCTTCAACAAATTCTGCATCCATTTATCCAGCTCCTGCATGGAATCTACCAGGTATGAAAAACATTACAGTAACAATCACAGATGAAGACGGAGGCACCTCTTCTGCTCAACTTCAGGTGAATGTTGTCAATCAATTGCCTGTGGCGAAATACATCGTCAAGGAATCTGGGGCAACCGGGTCTCCCCAGATTGATTTCCTAACTGAAAATGCAAAAGTCAATGTTCCTTACACATTCGACGGCCGTACAAGTTTCGATGTTGATGGTACAACAGGGACCTATAATGATCTCTCATTCAATTGGTCATTCCCAGATGGTACCTTCAGCAACAAAACGCTTCCTGCATACTCCTTCACAGAACCTGGTGAGCGAATTGTAACGCTTGTGGTAACTGATGAGAACGGAGAAGAGAGTATGCCAAGAGTCATCATCGTCCTTGTGGCAAATCCTCTCCCTATCATCGAGCTGCAAATACTTGATGCGTGGCTTGGAGAACAATGTGATCTTGAAACTGCAAAAGAATCTTGTAAATTACTGATGGACAGTGACGTGTTCCCTGAAAACGGTTTGCCCGATAAGTGGTCAAGGACCTTTGATGAAAATGGCGTTAATATCGCAATCCCAGGAGCCTTACTGTACTTTGACTCGAGTGGGACAAGAGATGGTGATCAGAAGTTCGAAGGCAAGTATGTGCCTCTAGAGCAAGAATCTCCTGATTGGAACGGCTTATTGGAGTACACATGGGATTTCGGGGATGCAACGCCTATTGTTCATGATCCGATGCCATGGCACGCCTATGAAATGGCTGGACTTTACACTGTAAAGCTAACTGTAAGGGATGCGTTTGGTACTGGTGATGTAACTCGTGCTGAATTCCAAATTCATGTTGATTCGGCTCCTGTGATTGGTGAAATTGATGTTCCTGATGAAATCTATGAGGATTATTCTACAGCAGTTGCCGTCAACGTAACGGATTCAGAATCACTTGCTGACCTCGTCTTCTATAGAGACACAGATGTTCTTGATGGTTCCAATTCAGATCGAGATGATACAATCAGTAACGACTTGGTTATAGAATGGGAAGAAGATCTTTCTTTTGACAAGAACGAAGATGGGGATCCGGCAAATGATTGGGATGTTTCAACCAATACTTTGGCTACACTTACGACAATGAGTTGGGACACTCCAGGCGATGTCACAGTCAAGGTACGTGTTTGTGATGGAATGGGACTCTGCGTCGAAGCACAGCAAGAGTTTACTGTGTTGCCTGAACAAGACGCCGATCCATCATTATCGGACTTTAGTTGGGATGAATGGAAATCATGGATGACTGAAGCTGGTGGAGACGCCTTAGGATTCATTGCTCTAATTATCGCTGCCTTGATTCTTGGTTGGCTCGTAATGCGTCAACCAAATGAACTTGAAGAAGAGGCTAAGCAAAGTGCAGAAACATATGAAGTTGAACATGCTGATGATGGAGGATTGCTTGGCATGGATCATCATACTCCGCCTCCTGCTCCAAAGATATTATCGAAGCAAGAAAGAAAGAGTGATGAAAGCGGATATATTCGTCCATTACGTCGACGTGAGTAATCGAATACCTCATGAACCGAACGAACTATCATCAATCAGGGGAGTCACAATGCATCAACGAAAAGCAGCATTTTTGTTGATTGTATTCTTTGCACCATTTCTAAGTGGTATGCATGGGGTTGGACCAATTGGGTCTGCTTCTGCTGCTATCGATGATTGCGGTGGCAAACTCTCTCCAATAGTTTGGAATGAAACAATCTCTCGGCATGCAGAAGTACCTTTCTACAATTCATGGGATTGGAATAGTTTTGGGTTTGATGATGATGATGGCAAAGGAGGGGGAAAGGGCCGCTCCATGGCTCAAGAAACCGCCTCTGGACAGGATTCCTCTGATGCTCCAGAAGAACCATACATGTACATGAATTATCATTCTGATACAGCACTTGAAAAATTCGAATCCAATATTGCTACAACGATCAAGGTTGGTAATGACAGCGTTGGTGCAATCCGGGTCAATCTTTCGAGCACCCATAGAACTACCATTTGTGTGGAAATTCAAGGTTTGGTTGGCGATCAAATCGTACCAGCAGAAGCGGACGTGTACCTCATGACTACGAATAATTACGAGTCATATCAGGGGTCTTATCAAAGAATGCACAGTAGCGAATTTGGAAAATGGTTCCGCCAAGAAAGTTCAAGCCCGGATGAATTTGTTGCAGAATCATCTCCAGAATGGGCGGCATTTGAATGGACAGGTTGGAAAACCTATCGTGATGTACATGCCTATGAATCAACTGATTCAGTAGTCATGACCGTCTCATTAGATGGTCCTGAGGTATACAGTTCTCTTTTCTCAGGTACAGTCTATGAAGAGTTCTTTATTGTCATAGATACATGGGATAATTCTCGACGAGGTGATGCGCAAGTGCAAAACAATGTCGTCGTTGCAGACATATCAATTTCGACAGTTGAACGATCAATTATTCTACCGAACTGGACAGTCTCTCTGGCTTTCTTAGTCTTCTTCATGTCAATCATTATGGCACCACTGATCGTAAACAAGCGATATATGAATGCTGGGCTCGAACCGAACCTTACTGAAGAGCAACAACTGATGCCTTCTCTGCAACAGAATGCCTGAGTGAATTCACTCAGTATTCAAGGAGTGTCCAGGCGTCTCTAAGGTCTCGTACATTGATGAGCCCTTTGTCGCTGATACGATGTTCAATCGAAAGTGTTGCATAGACCATTGAGACTCCTAGCACTGGTGCGTGGATTCGTGCCCAATCGCCTCCACTATTGACTGCCATGAGACTGTATTCATGCCCTTCTCCCTTCAAATCGATCGCTGCATCGACAATCTGTAAGGCATCAAGGTGAGAGTGAGCTGTAGAGCAAAACTTGACCATATCTGCACCTTCGCTCTTTTCTCGGACAAATGTTGCTATGTCTTCAGAATTGGGTGTTCCATTAATGTCGTGGGATGAGTGAATGATTTTACATCCTGCTTTCTTCGCATCTTCACTCAAAGCATTGAATTCAGTTTCATCGATTGAAGTTTCAATATCAATCCAACTAACTTTTGATGCAATTGCTAATTTGAGGATCTCCATTCTCTCTTCTTCAGTACCTGGGAAGTAACCTCCCTCTCGTGGGGGGCGATTTGTGAAAATGACAGGAATTCCAATCGATTCTTTCAGTTTCTGGATGGAAGCATCTGCATCAATGGACGTTACATCGTTTATTGGCCATTCTGATTCAGGTGCCATGACCGATTTTGTTTCGCCATCTTCTTGTTCAACTTCAACTGGTTCTGGTTTAGAGAGATAGAGTCTATCGAAACGAATTTCGACGATGTCTGCGCCTGCAGTAGAGGCTCGTGCGGCTTCGTCAACCATTGCTTTAACGGTCGTGGAGTCGAGTGCGACGCAAATTGTAGGTTCAGGCATATTGCACTCGACTAGTGACCTCTTCTTAACGCTCACGGCTGTCAATGTTCTCCGTAAGCGGTAAAAATTAACTCGAATGGTTGTTATTTTTACGCAATAAAAACCTCACACAGGAGCCTTCTAAGGGGGTATGTTTACATACCTCCGTCGGCCATGTTTAACAGTTAGAAGAAGGGCGAAAATGCCGCTGGCCTAAACGCCGGACGGAGCCACAATTCTTGGCGAAAAAAAGAGATGGAAATTATGTCAGAAAGTTACGGTGCAGATAGCATCCAAGTACTCGAAGGATTGGAAGCAGTTCGTAAAAGGCCCGGTATGTATCTGGGAGACCCTCACGATGGGTCTGCCCTACACCATTGCATATGGGAAGTGGTTGACAACTCCGTCGATGAACACCTTGCAGGGCACACGAAATCAATTGATATCACTCTGAATGCCGATAACTCATTATCTGTTCGAGATTATGGCCGAGGAATCCCAGTAGGTATTCATGAAGAGTATGGCATCTCTGCTGCCGAAGTCATCATGACTAAATTGCATGCTGGTGGAAAATTCGATAACAGTTCGTACAAGGTGTCAGGAGGTCTCCACGGAGTCGGCGTATCGGCTGTAAATGCAGTATCTGAGTGGATGGAGATGACCATTCATCGAGACGGAGTTATTTATTTCCAACGATATGAAGCAGGCGTGCCAGTTGAAGCTCTGAAAGAAATCGGTACTTGTGATGATACTGGGACAATGATCGCATTCAAGCCGGACTTGTCGATTTTCACTGAAGTCGTTGAATTCGATATTGAAGAAGTAAATACCCGAGTCAGTGAAACTGCTTTTTTGAATGCTGGCTTGAAGATTTCAATCGCTGACCAGAGAGGGGATGAATCACACGTAGTTGAACACCTTTACGAAGGCGGCTTAGCAGAATATGTTGGCCAACTTAATGAACGTAGAGAGGCCCTCCATGCTGACGTAATCACAATCAAAGGTGAAAAAGAGATTGAAAAGGGCACCGTTGAGGTTGAACTCGCCCTCCAATGGTCTGATGCTTTTAGCGAATCCATCCGTTGTTATACCAACATTATTCGCAACAAGGACGGAGGCACCCACATGTCTGGTTTACGTACCGCCTTAACCAGTTCAGTGAATACTTATGCAAAGAAAAAGAATCTACTGAAGGGCGATGCTCTTTCAGGTGACGATGTACGTGAAGGCTTAGCCGCAGTTGTCAGTGTTAAGCACCCAGACCCATCCTTTTCGTCCCAAACCAAAGATAAGTTGGTGAGCAGCGAAGTTACGGGGATTGTGCAAACAATCGTTTACGATAAACTCGGTGAATTCTTCGAAGAAAACCCCTCTGTTGCTAAACAAATCGTCGAGAAGGCACTCCTTGCCTCTAAGGCAAGGGAAGCAGCCCGAAAGGCCCGTGATTTGACTCGCAGAAAAGGTGTTCTCGAAGGAGGTGGATTACCAGGAAAACTTGCTGACTGTCAATCAAGAGATCCAAGCGAATGCGAAGTCTATCTTGTGGAAGGTGATTCTGCAGGTGGTTCAGCCAAGACAGGTCGAGACCGTCGTATACAAGCTATTCTCCCGTTGCGAGGAAAAATCCTCAACGTTGAACGTCAAAAGCACAATGCTGCTAAAGTCTTCCAAAACCAAGAAATTCAAACGATGATTCGTGCACTAGGGGCAGGCGTAGGAAATAATCCTGAAGATGAAGGTGGATTCAACACAGAAAAGTTGCGCTATAGCAAGATCATCATCATGACTGACGCAGATATTGATGGTGCCCACATTCGTACCTTGATGCTGACCTTCCTATGGCGATTTATGAGGCCGGCCATCGAAAAAGGGCATGTTTACATCGCACAACCTCCACTATTCCAACTTTCAAAGGGCAGAGTTAGCAAATATGCTTTCACGGATGAAGAAAGGGATACAATTCTCGATGAATTAAGAGGAGATAATCCCAACGCTAAGATCGGTATTCAACGCTACAAGGGTCTTGGTGAAATGAATCCTGAGCAACTGTGGGAGACGACGATGAACCCTGAGACTCGAACGATGCTAAAAGTCACTGTAAGAGATGCAGAAGAATCAGATAGGATGTTTGAAATTCTGATGGGAGAAGATGTTCCTGACCGAAGGGCGTTTATTGAACGTCATGCAAAGGAGGTGACCAACCTTGACATCTGAAGATGAAAATATTGAACAAGAAAGCGGCGACTCGGTTGAAACCGGTACCGTATTGAATCGATCCCTGAATGATGAGATGAAAACCTCATACATCAACTATGCAATGTCTGTTATCATCGGTCGAGCACTTCCTGATGCACGAGATGGTTTGAAGCCAGTACATCGCCGTGTATTGTATGGTATGCATGAAGGAGGTCATACCTCTGAAAAGAAGTTCAGTAAGTCTGCACGTTCTGTTGGAGAAGTCATGGGTAAGTACCACCCTCACGGTGATCAATCGATCTACGACACTATGGTTCGTATGGCTCAAGAGTTTTCGCTCAGATATCCACTTGTGGACGGGCAAGGAAACTTTGGCTCCATTGACGGAGATCCTCCTGCTGCAATGCGATATACGGAGAGTCGCCTTGATAAGATTTCAAAGCATATGCTTGAAGATATTGAGAAAAAAACAGTTGATTTCCAGCCAAATTTCGATGATTCCGAAATGGAACCTTCAGTACTTCCAGCTCGATTGCCAAACCTACTTCTCAATGGAAGCGACGGTATTGCAGTCGGTATGGCTACTCGAATTCCACCGCATAACCTCACAGAAGTTGCTGGTGCAATTCGACTACATGTTGATCGAATCCTGGAAGAAGGTGTTGAAAATTCGGGCATGCCTTCAATCTCTATAGATGAATACATGGAGCATGTAAAAGGACCTGATTTCCCGACAGGAGCAACCATTCACGGCATTGATGGAATTCTCGACATGTATTCAACAGGCAAGGGCAGATTCCATGTCCGGTCTAAGTGCGATGTCTATGATGATTCAAACGGAAAGAAGATCGTTATTCATGAAATACCGTATCAAGTCAAAAAGGCTGACATGCTTGTCCACATCGCCGAATTGGTGACGAAAGGAACGATTGTTGGAATTCGTGACATTCGCGATGAATCTTCAAAGGAAGGGATTCGAGTCGTCATTGAGGTTAAGAACAATGCAGATCCACACGCTGTGCTGAACCAATTATTCAAGTCCAGTCGTTTGCAGGAATCCTATTCTGCAAACATGATGGGTATTTTGGACGGTCGACCGGTACTTCTTACCCTACCTGTAATGTTACATACTTACGTTGAGCATAGAGAGTCTGTTGTTGAACGACGAGCACAATTCGAACTTGAAAAAGCAGAAGCACGAGCTCACATTCTAGAGGGTCTTGTGAAAGCTCAAGATCGAATTGATGATGTTATTGCAGTCGGTAAAGCAAGTTCGAGCCGAGAACAATTTGAAGCCGTCTTGAAGGGAACCGAGACAATGCCTGGTATTGCTGCGTTTGACTTCACTGAACCTCAAGCAAAAGCAATCGCTGAACGCCGTTTGTATCAATTAAGTAGACTTGATGTTGAAAAGGTAACAAACGAATACAATGAATTGAAAATTAAAATTGCTGACCTTCAGGATATCATTTCTTCCAAATCTCGCCGACTTGAGATTTTGATGCAAGAACTGAACGAGATGGTTGAAAAGCACGGAGATGAACGCCGTTCAGAAATTGATAAGATGCCATTATCAATGGACCGAGAAGATCTGATTGAAGAACGTGCCATTGCAATTACATTGACTGATGATAACTATATCCGCCACGTACCTGTTGAAACGTTCCGTGTTCAAAATCGAGGCGGAAAAGGACTCAAGGGTGTTGCTACTAAAGACGAAGATTCCCCACAATCAATCGTAACCTGTTTTAGTAAAGATCGATTGTTAATTTTTACAAATCTTGGGAGAGTTTACGGTCTCAAAGCATGGGAAACACCACAAGGAAGTCGCCACAGCAGAGGAACACATATTCGTAACCTATTAGAAAATTTACAAGAAGGTGAAAGTATTGTTAGTATTTTACCTATTTCGAAAACTCTTGTCGATGAAGTTACTGAAAAGTGTCTCAAGGTGAAACTTGAAGAAGGTCAAAAGCGGCCTCCATCGGGATATTTCCTATTATTTGCAACAAAATGTGGTTTGATCAAGAAAACCGATCTCCATGAATACGTCAAGATTAATAGAAACGGTAAATATGCTTTAAAATTAAAAACGCATGGTGAGCCTAATTGGGAAGGCGTTTCTGTTGAGGATAAATTAGTAAACGTTAGAATCGGTACAGATGAATCAGATATCGTGATGATTTCAAGCACAGCAAAGGCAAGTAGATTTGCTTGCTCAGAGATTACTCCAACATCAAGAAACACTTCTGGAGTATGGGGGATTTTCACTGGAAACAGAAGAACTAGTAGTCGAAAGGGGGATGGTGGTCGAGTTGTTGGAATGATCTCAACAAGCAACTTTGACTCTCAAATTCTAACGATAAGCAAGAACGGAATGGCCAAAAGAAGTCGATTTGGTTCCGCAATCAAATTACCTGATTTGGATGAAGATGGCATACAGAAAAAGGTCAATGACAAAGAAGGCAATCGTGTATTGAAATTTGTTATTGATGGATATACTCGAACAAAACCCGGTGCCATGGGAGTCCGTACTATGAAATTAGATGAGCAATACGGAGACGAACTGATCAGTGTTCGACAAATTCCGGATCTCAATGACAATTTGTTTGTTTTGACAAAGAAGGGTATGATGATACGTCTTGCTGTTAATCAGACTAAAGAGACTTCAGGTAAATCAACCAAAGGGACTCGTATTATGGAACTTAGAAATAAGGATAAGTCTTCATTTGATGATCAGATTATATTCACTGCTCGCCTTCCAGCTGAACTTGTTGAACAAGATGAATTTGAAGCCATGGATACAGATGGTGATGGGGTCGTTA
>NHFS02000009.1 GCA_002171315.2 Euryarchaeota archaeon TMED117
AAAATCCTTTGTAGGGACGGTACTTATTTCTCCATCTCTTTTCACACCGACGATGAGTGGTAATCCACCCTCCACTCCCAAACTTGCTTCTGACAGGGTTTGATAGATGACATTAGAAGCATTTTGCGTAACATTCAATTCGATAATGTATGCTTCATGCCCAAATGGTATCACTTCTTCAATTGCAGAAGAGCGAAGTCCAGTTGCTAAGCGTCGTATCGCTCCGTCAACTGGATCGATTGCATAATCGACAGAAGCCCAACGCTTTAGATGACCTTCTGAATGTTCAGCAACATAATGTGGATTTCGAAATCGACCTATCGAAAGAAGTGTCTTTTGAACTGAAGAACCGTTTTGTCGTTTATATTCATCTTCAGCAAGTGCGCATGCAATGAGGTTACGGTCATCTGAATCCGTAACTGCAACAAATACTGTTGCATCCCCAATACCCGCTTCCATGAGGGAATCACGGGAAGTGATGTCTCCATGAATCACCAAAGCATCGAGAGATTGAGCATTTTTGACTGCTCGGGAATCGTTGTCGATAAGAACAACATCCATTGTTTCTGCACGCATAGCACGAGCCAATTCAGCCCCTACTCTTCCAGCACCACCAATAATTACTCGCATTTCTTCATCACCTCACTGATAGACAGGGAATTTCCCACCGCCATAATTGATTGCACCAACAGTATCGAAGGTACGATCACGGTCAATACCATCTCCATTGCTATTGTGGATATGTGAAATTGGTCGATAAAAGGCATTGATATAGGTGCCGGTAGGATCCGGTTTCTCGATCCAATCGATAAGTGCAGAAGATGTATGAAGAAGCCATTTATTGTTGGTTACATCAACCGAAGCTTCAACAAAACAGGTGTTGAGATCAATGTTCATTTCATTGCACCATTCATCAGACATTGGAAGTTGAATGTATCCCCAAGCGTGTGCTTCCCATTGTGTAAAGGATTGGCTTGACAAGACACCAAATACGTACCATCCTGGTACACCTCGAACTCTAAGCATGCTTAGGAATGCATTGGTTTGTTCGTCACAATCTCCGATGCCTGCACCTAAACAACTTGGTCCGCTTCGAGATGGACTAGGGGCATCATCATCATACTGGATATTGTCTCGAATGTAATCAAATACTCCGCGTACGAAGTCGTATACGTTGTCATTTCCTTCGGGCAGATTACTTTCCACACTTGCAACAGCCGCAATAACGTTAGCAGCTGCACCATCGATTGCATAATCGTATTGATCTAAACGATTCTTGTTGTACCATTTAGCATCTGTAAAGGTATCTTCTCGAACTCCATCTCCCCTATTTTCAAAATCAGCAAAGGTGCCACTGGTTTCCGAAGTAATACCTGAAGTGAATCCTGGGACAGTTGGGAGGATATTGCCTGAATCTCCATCCCAAGTGTATGATTTGGTTTTGATCGTTGTTTGGTACTCGTATGTCGTAGATTCAGATGGTCCCAAATTGACTCTAACTTTGACACAAGGGCCTCCTATACAGAAATCTTCACCATTTCCTGAAGTCCCAGGCCACCACACTTCGTGCCCGTTAGCAGTGGTTATTTTATCGGCAACCATGCGTGGAGGAATCCCTTCCAGTGGTATGTTGATTGTCTGTCCATCAATAATCAACTTGATCTCTGTCACATCTTGAATTAATTGATTTGGTGATGGGTTGGTACCGTCTGTATAGACAAACGTTGAGGCTTCGCCCTCTAGTGCTTTGATATCTGGTGAGATTGGCAAATTCTCCAACATAGAAGAAGGTGTATTGTCACCATTTGTCGCAGATACAATACGATTGAGTGTATAGTCGGCATCAATATCATAGACCATATAACCTAATGTTGGATTTTCAAGAAATTCTTTGAGGTCTCCCACTTCAGAAAGAATGTGTTCTCTCGCCTGAGGTGATAGCATAATGAAAGCAACGAGGCCTAACATGACCAATGTTCTGAATCTATTTCGTCCACCTTTGAGGATATTCTTACTTCTTCCACGATCGGTTTGAACATAACCTCGACGTTTTGGCGCTGTCGTCATCTTGTAGGTATTAGCCCCAGAATGGCGATCAAGTTGCATTCCAATACGCTCGTTCATGATGCGACTGCTAGCAAGCACTCTACCACAAGAGTAACAGATGGTATCACCATCCATTGTCGGAGATTCACAGTAAGGGCAGGAGCCCATAGAGAATTGGTTAGCCATTCATCGTTTAATGGTTGTGTGAGATGACCGACCAATCCTTTGATAGGGAAGGTCCGGGCGGAAAATTCATTCCTGTTCATCGGATTCTACATGATCGACATAGATAATCGCACTAGGTGGGCCCTTTTTGATCGAATTATTATAAGCCATATTTGCTTCTCGAACCTTATCTGCTTGCATTCTACGCCAACGACGCTTTCCTTCTTTTGGAACTGAGTCCCATACCCACTTTTCTGCATTCTCCGTTGCCAAGAGGACAGGGGGAATGATAAAGATCCATGCGATTGGATTAAACCAGGCGAAATAGAACATGGTCAGAGAAAGAATCCTCCAAAAAGTAGTTCTGAAAATCGCCCCCCAGCGCTTTCCTTTCAACATAAGTGTTCCATGAAATGTCGTAATTAATCCTTCAACCCGAGGTGCAAAGAATGCTAATGATACGATGGTGATGTAATCCCATACTTGATCCATATCTGTTTCTAGTTTTCTCTGAATGAGAACAATTGCTAACATTCCGCCTACTGCTAAACCAAGTGCCCATCCACTCGTTGCTTGAGAGCCACCTTTTCTGACCCGTTGCCTTCTCAATAACAAATGCATTCCAATCGTTCCTAAAAGAGGGACGAGAATAAACTGAACAATATTGAGTTCCCCATTTCCTGAATCTAATACTGCTGCTTCGTAATAAGGGATGAACAATGAATTGTCCGCATATGATGCATACGCACCACCGAGTAAAATACCCCAAAAGACTTGATTCCAAGCAGTAGGTAGGTCATAAAATCCAGAATATTTGGTCATGACACCACGCCATCCAAGCGTCATTCCAATAAGGCCGCATACTGCGGCGATTTGAAACACGAGGAATTGATTGACCACGACCTTCCCTAATGCCTCGCATACATGAATGCATAGGAAAAATCGAAGGGAATGAGTTCAAACACCTCCTATGTTTGAGAGGACCATGGCGAGATTACTCTTATTCGGCGGGAAGGGTGGCGTTGGTAAGACTACAACGTCCGCATCAACTGCAGTATGGCTTGCAGATTCTGGTTTGCGCGTCTTACTCGTTTCAAGCGATCCTGCGCATTCCACATCGGATTCACTTGGTGTTGAATTATCTTCTGAACCAACACCAGTAGATGGAGTCCCTGGATTATTTGGTCTTGAATTGAATCCAGAAGCTAAATTATCTAATTTTATGCCAAAACTAGGAGAAAGTTTGTCCGGTATGTCATCTTCACCGTTCTCTGCATTGGGAGGATTAGGTGGAATGTTCGACTCTGATGCAAAAGAGGAAATGGCTTCCATAAAGGATGAAGTAGAAACAAGTGAACTTATTCTTCCTGGTCTTGATGAAGCAATAGCCTTTGATGAACTTCTCAAACATGTGGAAAATCCTCTCTGGGATGTCATTGTCTTCGATACAGCCCCTACAGGTCATACACTTCGATTCCTCTCTCTTCCTGAATTGATTGAAGCGTGGTCTGGACGCTTGCTGCGAATGATGCGAGTCTCTGGTGGAATACGTTCAATGCTGTTTGGAAGGAAACAGAGTCAAGCTATGAAAGACGAATTGGAACGATTTAGACGTCGAGTCCTCCATGTTCGTCGAGTCTTAAGTGATGAATCAACCACCTCATTTACCTTGGTTACGATTCCTGAACGTATGGGTGTCAATGAAACGCTTAGAGCCAATACCTCGTTGAAAGAATACGAATTGCCAGTTACTGGTTGTTTGGTGAATCGTGTAACTCCAGAACTTGATCACCCCTTCTTAATTCAAAGACGGAAAGAAGAGCAAGGACATATCAAGGAATTGAATGAACAGTTGGAAATTCCAGTAACGACAATGGATTTATTCGATGGTGAAGTACAGGGCCTTGAACGTCTAAGATCATACGGACAATTGCTTTATGGTGATGTAAACGAATTAGGAATTGAACTTGGCCCATATGAGATTGGAAGCCGACTCAATCATACTGTTCATCGTGGTATGTATGTCGAATCAGATTCAGATACAGAACGGATATTCTTGCATTTCCCCGGATTGGACCGAGATGACTTGTCCTTGCGTAGTGAGGAAGGAATCCTCTACGTTGGTGTCAATGGTCGAGAACATGAAATTCCGACACAATCTCCAACAAAATCAAGCAATGTCAAGGCTAAACTTGAGAATGATGTACTTCTTCTTGAAGTACCTATTTGGGAATGAGCATCCGTTGATTTGAAAATACATTGATTGGTGGAGTAAGTATGGCGCTCGAAGGTTTGTCCAGAGGCATTTTCCGTTCTCTGGGTTTTCTAAAGAGTAAACGACGTCTTGATGAGAACGAACTTAAAGAAATGACGAAGAGTCTTCGAAGAGCTTTACAAGAAGCAGATTTCAACGTTCGACAAACCAAGGAAATTGTTGATCGTCTCGAAGAGCGAATGCGTGAAGAAGAACCCCGTCCTGGTGTCAATTTACAGACACATGCAATGAATATTCTCTACATGGAATTAGTGCGTCTTCTCGGTGCAAATCACGAATTTCAGCCACGTGGAGCAACACTTCTCTTGGTTGGTCTTTATGGTCAAGGTAAAACCACCACAACTGCAAAACTTGCTGAGTGGTATCGTAAAAAGCATGGTTTGAGAGTTGCTGTCATTGAGGCTGACGTACACAGACCGGGAGCTTATGCACAACTGTCTCAATTGCTTGAAGATTCATCAGTTGTTGTTTACGGAGAACCAGATGAAAAAGACGCAACAAAAATTGTTCGTAATGGACTGGCTGCATGTGCTTCTGCAGATTTAGTAATCGTTGATACAGCAGGGCGGCATCAATTGGATGAAGAACTCGTTGTTGAATTAGAAAATATTGCATCGATCACACGTGCTACTGAACGTTGGCTTGTTATTGATGCTCAGGTTGGTCAAGCAGCAGGTCCCGTTGCAGCATCTTTCCATCAACTTGCAGGCGTAACTGGTATTGTTGTTACAAAACTGGATGGTACTGCACGCGGCGGTGGCGCACTTTCAGCAGTTGCCGCAACTGGTGCACCTCTCGTACACATCGGTGTTGGAGAGAAAGTATCTGATTTAGAGAAGTTTGAAGCAGATCGTTTCATCTCTCGTCTGCTTGGTATGGGGGATATTCGTGGACTGATTGATTTAGCCCCAGAAGACATGGATGAAGAAGAAGCCATGCGCCTTACTCAGAGAATGATGTCTGGGCGATTTACATTAAATGACATGTATAAGCAAATGGAGATGATGGCAAAAGTCGGTACCATTGACAAATTGATGTCCTTCTTGCCAGGCAATATGTTCGGTGGTCTTGGAGGAATGTCAAAATCTCAAAAAGAAGCGATGCAAGGTAATCTTGATCGTTATCGAACCATCATGGATTCCATGACCGGTTGGGAAAAGAATGAGCCTGCTAAAATCAAAGCCGAACGCATTCAACGTATTGCACGTGGATCTGGTGTAAAAGAAAAAGACGTTCGAGAATTGATTGCTCAATGGAAACGTTCACGGAAGATGATGAAGGGAATGGGTGGCAATCGAAAACTCAACAAGCAAATGCGACAAATGATGAAAGATGGAGATATGGATATGGATCCTTCTTCATTCGGAATGTAATCAATACGTCTTAGCCAAAAGGACTCGACGAGTTGTAGAAACTCCCGTCATGTGACAAGGTCGAGCCTCATCATATTCATCAGTAGCATCACCAAGGAATGTCAATCCAGTTGCTCGTTCTATAATTTCCGAATGGGCATCTGTACCGGCAAATGCAAACTCATAAATTCGACCATCTTCGATGTCGCCTTGCATTGTCCAAACGCCTTCAGATTCAGTAAATGCGGGTAATTGTTGAATGACATCATCCATGTGTTGTACTGAACGCGAGCGAAGCACATCTGCAACTTCCCCTAGACATCTGTTGACTTCAGAGACAATTGATTCCATACTCAATGGTTCTTTGCCACCTGTTCTCTTTGTCGCAAAGGCATTACCTTGAGCAACATCTCTTGGTCCAATATCAAGACGTAATGGGACGCCCTTGATTTCCCAATCATAGTATTTTTGACCAGGATGAAGATCACGGGCATCAACGTGTACTCGAAGACCTGCATTGCGTAATGTATCTGCGACTTCATGGGATATTGCTACCGTATCGACTTCAGAATTTTTCCGAATCATCGGACATATGACAACTTGCCATGGTGCAATGGCGGGTGGCATAATCAATCCTGCGTCGTCTCCGTGCATGCCTACAACAGCTCCTAGCAATCGTTCTGACATACCATAGGTTGTTTGATGGACATGTTGCTGTTTTGCATCTAAATTCTCATATGTAATGTCGAATGCTTTAGCCCATTGATCTTGATAATGATGACAACTTGCAACTTGCAAAGTCCTGCCATTAGGCATTATCGCATCTATCCCTATTGTGTAATGTGCACCAGGGAACGTGTCCCAAATAGGCCGCTTCGCCTTGATTATTGGTAGGCATAAAATATTCATTAATTTATCAACAATTTCTAAATCTTGTTCAATTTGTGCAGTAGCATCTTCTTCCGTTGCATGTGCAGTATGCGCTTCAAAGAAATGAATTTCTCGAACTCGAATGAATGAACGTGTCTGTTTTGTCTCATATCGAAATGTATTGACCATTTGGTACACTTTCAAAGGTAAATCTTTGTGTGATCGAATCCATAATGGAAACATCGTATACATCGCAGTTTCACTTGTAGGTCTTAGGAACATGGGAATGTCAAGTTCATTTTCTCCAGCGTGCTTAACCCAATAGACTTCTTTCTTGAAACCTGCTTCATCTTCTTCATCACGCAGTTCATCAGGGTCAACACCTTCTTCTCTTGCTCGCTTTAATCGGGCAACAAGAGCATTTTCTTTCTCCAGTAAATCTTCTGGAATTAACAAAGGGAAATTGACTTCTTCATGACCAGTACGTTCCATTTCTTTATGAGTTAAGGAATCGATTTGTCGCATTGCTTTCCAACCATATGGACGCCATACATCCATTCCCTTGATTGGATAACGCTTGTCTACGAGATCAGCAGCCTCAACAATAAATGGATACCATGCATTGAAATCATCAACTTTCGAAGGTATTCCTCGCTTCGCCTTTGCTGGATTGCCCATGAGTGTTGGTCGAGCACCTTGCTCATCAAGATGACGGCTCGTTTTCTCCATTCCTTACGGAAATAAGAGCAATTGTTGCCGCACCACACCAGACGATTTCAAGAATAAAAAAAGCCCATTCAGATATCAGAAATGCTCGAATAGCGAGAAGTCCTGAGCCAAAGGCCATTAGCAATAAGTAAAAAGAACCTTTACTTGAGATTGTATTTCTTGTTTCTAAAAGAAAGGCGAATAAGATGCTGGTCATACCAACATATGCTAAAAATTCAGAGAATAAATCAGACATACCATCACGATGATTTTCTCAACATGAATATCGCTACTAATAGAGTGATGCATGCCACGATATCGGGAATTCCTACAATCCCTTCAGTAAGTGGTTGACTCCATCCATCAATTGAATCTAGTCTGTATAACTCCAATAAATTCATCTTGGTATTTCCTTCATCAGAGCATGCTTTTGTACAGGCTGACCCAACAAGGGATGAGAATAATCCAAAGAGATTAGCAACAACGAATGCAAGACCACCGATTGAGAGATAACTCAATGCACCAAACGATTTTCCCTTTCTTGGAAGATCCGGTAATGGTGTAGGTTGAGATGGTAATGGTAGGGCAGCTGAAGGTGCAGGTAAATGTTGTAATGCGACATCTCCGATGACTTCAATCATCATGTCCGTTGCTGGCAGAGGTGCTGAAGGTTGAGCAGGCTCAGCGAAATCTCTCATCTTTTTAGGAGCAACAGCCTGTATTTTGATACCATAAAGACGATCTGCGAGGGATGCTAGCGTTGGATCTTCTGCAAGATCAGCAGCATCAAGTTCTCCGTCGAGAAGTTGCTGTAGCCGCTCTTCAACACTGGTCATAATCTGTCCTCGTTGTAATATGCTGGAAGCACCTCATTCATGAAGCCTCCTTTCAGGAGTGAATCGTCCAATCAAGCATTTCCTGCTGCTTCAACTTCAGCCCAATCTCTCATGAAGCCTTCCAGTCCACGGTCGGTCAGTGGATGCGTCATTAGTTGTTTGAAGATCTTTGCAGGCATCGTCGCTGTATGAGCGCCTAGTTGCATACATTGGAGCATATGCGTAGGGTGTCGAATCGATGCGGCTAGGACTTTTGTTGTAATATTGTATTTCGACCATGTTTCCATAATCTCTGCGATTAAGTTCATTCCATCATGACCAGTATCATCAATTCGACCAATGAATGGTGATACGTATGTTGCGCCAGCTTTCGCTGCCATAAGTGCTTGTGATGTTGAGAAAATCAGTGTGACATTTGTGTCAATTCCCTCTTCAGTAAGTACCTTTGTTGCAGCAAGACCTTCTGGAGTACATGGTATTTTGATGATGACATTAGCAGGCAACTCGCTTTTGAGTTGACGTGCTTGTTCGAGCATACCTGCCGTATCCATCGCAGTAACTTCGGCTGAAATTGGACCAGAACAAATGTTCGCGATTTCTCGAACAACTTCTTTGAAATCTCTTCCACTTTTCTTGATCAGTGATGGGTTTGTAGTCACACCATCGAGGATACCCCATGCTGCAATTTCTCGAATTTCATCTACGTCTGCTGTGTCTAGGAAGAACTCCATGCATACCGCTACAGCGGGCGCTCCTTCAATATGACGGATGCCTTACTTCCGATTGATGGCTCGATGTACAGCATTTCTGATGTGTGGTGCACTCAACTCCATCAATTCAAGCATCTCGTCGGATTGTCCTGATTCTCCGAATCGATCTTTTACTCCAACCCTTTCAAGAGGGGTTGAACTCGTCATGGAAAGATGTTCAGCAACAGCACCACCAAGACCTCCAATGATGGAATGATCTTCGGCAGTAACTATGCATCCACATCGTTCTGCAACGTTATCAATTAATGTTGTATCAAGAGGCTTGATTGTATGCATGTCAACAACAGTTGCTTGAATTCCTTCATTTGCTAGCATATCAGCGGCTTTCAATGCTTCTGATACAAGAACTCCACAAGCGATAATTGCAACATCACTTCCAGATTTCAATTCAATGCCTTTTCCAATTTGTATTGTATCTTCACTCACGTCATCATACAGAACTGGAGTTTTATTTCTTGCAGTTCTCATGTATGAAGGATTTGAAGATGATGCGAGGCGTTTTGTAAGAATGCGGGTACTTACTTCATCACTTGGATGCATGACTGTAACATTAGGTAGTGTCCTATAAATCGCTAAATCTTCAATAGACTGGGCTGAGGATCCATCTGTTCCTGTGTGTGTTCCGCCATGAGACCCACAGAGGTGAACTGCAAGGTTTGGTCTTGCAACACCATTTCTCATCTGTTCAAATGCACGTTCTGTAAAAATTGCAAAGGTCGAAGCAAATGGTATGTAACCACTTGACGCCATTCCTGCAGCAACGAGAAGCATATTTTGTTCACCAATTCCACAAGAAACTGTACGTTCAGGATATGCTTTTCTGAAATGGAGAGATTTTGTCGACTTTCCAAGGTCTGCCTCAAGTACAACCACCTTTTCATTGTCAGCTAACTCAAGCAATGCTTGTCCATATCCGTCCCTTGTTGCTGCCATTCGTGTCAAACAGTCACCCCCAGTTCTGAAAGTGCTAGAGCATACTGCTCATCATTGGGTGCTGCTCCATGAAATGCTGGATTATCTTCCATGAATGAAACACCTTTTCCTTTCACGGTATGAGCGATTAAAATTGATGGACCATCATTCGTCTCTGAGAGGAATTGCATCCCTTCAACAACTTCATTCATGTTATGTCCATCGATTTCTTTTACATTCCATCCAAAGGCTTTCCATTTTGCAGGAATATCAAACATTCTCATTTGTGATTCACAAAAGTCATCATTCTGAATTCGATTTCGATCTAGAATAACTTTGAGATTTCCGAGTTCATGATGTGCAGCAGCCATTGCTGCTTCCCATACTGAACCTTCTTGAATTTCACCATCTCCAAGCATAACGAAGGCTCTTCTTTCACTCCCATCGAGTTTAGCAGCAACTGCGCAACCCATACCAAATGAGAGTCCCATGCCAAGACTTCCAGCACTGAAATCTACGCCTGGGCACCACTTCATATCGACGTGTCCTTGACAAACACCGCCGAGAACACGATATGATGTCAAATCATCATGGGAAATGAATCCTCTTTCCGCTAATAATGCATACATTCCAGGGGAGGCGTGACCTTTTGATAGGATAAATCTGTCACGATCTTCCCAATCAGGATCATCAGAGCGAACCCTCATTGTCGTACCGTATAGTCCTGCTAGTAAATCAATTTCAGATAGAGACCCACCCGGATGCCCTGCCTGTGCTCTGTATACCATCTTCACAATTTCAATTCTACATTTTCGTGCGAGTTCTTCCAGTTCTTCGATAGAGTGTTGCATGGGCACCAGTAATACTATGCCATCGCCTTTGGCCTTTGATAATTACCGTAGGTATTACTTTGAATTTGGAATGAAAGAACGCACGAATTTCTTGAGTGCATGAGTAGCAGTGGCCGCAATATCCCTTAACAAATTCCTGCCATTAGGCAATGTTCTGGTTGCAAGCCACATAAAGACGCCAATGAACCATGCAAAGAATAACAATGAAAGACTTGGAGGTAATTTGGTGATACCAAATTCTTTTTCCAGTTTGATGCCGAGAACGATGAGAATCGCCACGAATACACCTAAAATAGATTCTCCTGCAATAAATCCAGCACCGATAAGTACACCTCTACTTTCTACATCATGTGCTGCCTTTTTGGCTTCATTGGATGGTTTTCTATCGAGAGTTCCATCAACTCGCAAATACGCAGAACCAATTGCAAGTGACGATAAGATTCCACCAAGCATAATTGGAGCACTTAATGTGAGTGGTAAATAGATTCCAATTGCAACCGACATCACTGGCATTGCTAAGCGTATTAATACACATGCCAATGCTGCCCCTAGAAACACCATTGGTAGATTCATATCGCCTACAAAAGCGCCTTTTATTATCGCACCAATTAATTCTGCTTGTGGTGCATACAAAGCATTACTACATTCGTATAGATTTGGTGAATCAATACCTTCTGCTGCAGTAATACGTTCGTTCGTTGCAATACAGGCAGTTGATGTGATTTGAAACGCATCGTGAAGTAAACTAATGGTTGGACCTATGACAAAAGCACCAGTTACAACACCAATAATTTCAGCTATTTGTTGACGCCATGGTGTAGCACCAACCATATGACCTGTTTTGAGATCCTGCATCACATCGCCTGCAATTGCAGCACTACTGGCAACTACTGCAGCAATCAAAAGAGTTGCATACATCAAATCTTGTTGTCCAAGACCGAGAAAGTACGAACCTACAATCCATACGAGTCCTACAGTGAATAGAAGGGTTGCAATGGTCATTCCAGATACAGGAGAATTGCTTGAACCTACAACACCTGCGATGTATCCAGCAACAGCTGCAAAGAAGAATGAAACTAACGCTAAGAAAAGAGCACCTGCTAAAGAAAGAACAAGTGAACCTGTGATGTACCAATAAAAGAAAAATGTGAGAATTACAAGTATCCCACAAACCATTGTAACCCACTTCATTGGTAGATCTTTTTCTGTACGTAAATGGAATTCTCCCTCTAAATCATTTTGAACAAATGATTTTTTCAGGCCCGTAATAATTGTTTTTCGCATGCTCCATAAAGTATAGACTCCACCAACAACCATTGCTCCAACGCCTACATATCGTATTTGCTCGTACCATAAACTATCAAAACCACCTGCTAAGGAGCCAGATTGTGGCCAACCATTCAGAAAACCTACAAGTGGGACAAGAACGACGAAACCGATAATACCTCCTAAGAAAATATAGGATGCAATTCGAATACCAACAATGAAGCCTACTGCAAGTAATGCTATGGAGAGATCCATTCCTGCAAATATTCGTGTTTTGAATATTTCAATTGCTGTAGTGGTTTTGTCATGTGTGATCTTGAACCCCTTGACCATTAATCCATAAAGAGCCCCAATTCCAAGGGCATATACAATTGCCAATGCTCCAGTTCCTCCCTCTTCGCCTGCAACAAGAACTTCTCTACACGCAACACCTTCTGGATATGGAAGTGCTTCTTCTACGATGAATAACCGCCTTAAGGCAATTGTAAACATCGTACCTAACAACCCTCCTAGTAATGCAATTGCTAGAGTTGGGAACCATTGAATTTCAACCCATATTCCAATAACAAGCATCGCCGGTACGGTAAAGATAACACCTGCGGCTAGAGATTCACCGGCACTCGCCATTGTCTGAACTGCATTGTTTTCGAGAATACTCACATCCTTGAACATGCTTCTTAGAATTAACATCGACATAACTGCCGCAGGTATGCTTGCAGAAACGGTCATCCCAGCATAGAGCCCAAGGTATGCATTTGCAGCAGTCATGAGTGCGCCCAAGACAATACCAACAACAACTGCTCTTAGTGTCAATTCTAATGGTTGTTGATCGGCTGGAATGTAAGGGCTATCCAACTCGCTCATACATACCCGAGATGCTGATGGTTTGAGAAAGATTCGGAAAAGAATGTTCCTATTTTCATGGGAAGTCCTCCATTATAATCATAAATTGGAATGTTTTCCCAATAAAATAGATAGTGATAGTTTCGGCTATTGAGTCTATCTAGGGTGATGTATTTGGGTCAAAGAAATTGGCATGCAATGGATAGTGCAGAAGCGCTTGCTACACTCGATTCCAATCCAAAAGGGTTGGCTCAAAAAGAAATAATAGATCGACTTGAAAAATACGGTCCGAATCAATTAGCTCAACCCGAACCAACTTCAGCCATTCTCCGATTTCTAAGCCAATATAATGATCCGTTGAATTATTTGCTGATTGGTGCAGCACTCGTCGCATTGGCAATACATCCAGAACAGCCAGGTGATGCTATATTCATTTTCTTAGTATTAACTGCAAATGCAGTGTTTGGATTTTGGCAGGAAGGCCAAGCAGAGCAGGCCATGGATGCGCTTAAACAAATGAGCATATCCAATTGTGTTACAATAAGAGATGGTTATGAATCTGAAATACCCACCGATTCACTCGTGCCAGGTGATATCGTTAAACTCGAAGAAGGGTTGAATGTTCCTGCAGATATTCGTCTGTTAGAAGTATATCAATGTCGAGTAGACGAGTCTGCATTAACAGGCGAATCAGAACCTATTACAAAGAGACTTAAACCGTTGGATCCAAAGACATTGCTCGCTGATCGAAGGAATATGATGTACATGGGTACAACAGTTTCTACAGGCAGAGCTATTGGACTGGTTGTAGAAACAGGAATGCAGACACAACTCGGTCATATTGCAAGCGATATTTCTGAAGCCAAGACACCTAAGACTCCTCTTGAATTAAAACTAGAATCACTGGGGAGATTTCTTGGTTTCATCGCTTTAATTGTCGCCGTACTTCTGGTTTCAATTAAGATGCTTCTTGCTTACGGTGGCAGTGATAGTCTTTGGGAAGTTGCCGTTGATCAGTTTATTGTTGCAATAGCAATATTTGTCGCTATTGTACCTGAGGGACTTCCGATTATTCTTGTTATTACACTTGCATTAGGAATGCGAAATATGGCACGCCACAAAGCGATTATTCGTCGTATGAAGGCTGTAGAAACCTTAGGCTCAACAACAGTGATCTGTTCGGATAAAACAGGTACTCTGACCAAAAATGAAATGACTGTGCGACAACTCCACACAATCGACAGTTTGTTTGATGTCAGCGGTGATGGTTTCAGTCCAAAAGGAACTCTTATTGGAAAAGATGGAGAATTATCAGACCAAGAAATGTCATCTCTTCAAAGCGACCAATCATTTAGACTTCTAGCCGCTTGTTTATCGCTTTGCCACAATTCTCAAATTTCGAAAGTTGAAGGAAGATGGTCGGCAATCGGTGATCCGACTGATTCTGCATGTGCGGTACTCGGTTGGAAGTTGAATGGTCACATTGGTAAATTCGCTCAACGTCACCCGAGGATTCATGAATTCTTCTTTAACACAGATCGAAAAAGGATGTCCGTAATTCATGAATATGAAGGTGATAAATGGGTATTTGTCAAAGGTGCAGCAGGTGGTTTTGTACCGATTACGAGTCATCGATTCAAAGATGGAGA
>NHFS02000039.1 GCA_002171315.2 Euryarchaeota archaeon TMED117
CGGAGGCATTCCTCCAGGTGAGTAAATGACTGAAGAAGGGACAATCACACCAGAGATTCAAATCAATCAACTTGAAGACGCTTTAGCAACGGAAACAGACCGTTTGAAGAAGCTCTTCGCTGCATACGAAGCGCAAGAAAAAGAACTTGTAGATGCTCGTGCAGAAATCGAAGTTCTCGAGAAAGAAATTATCGATAAAGAAATCGAGCGAGAAGCACAAGAATCACTTATCGCAGAAAAAGATTTCAGAATTCGTGAACTTGAAATGAAGGCTACAAAGGCCGACAAGCGCGTTGAACATCTTCAGCCGGCTCTCCAGACAATGGAAGAGAAATACTCACGTGAGAAAGATCGTCTCGGCAAAGTCTTCGGTATTGCAGAAGAACTCGATAACGATTTGAAACTTGCAGTTACTGAAATGAAAGCAAGAGATGACTGGTATGTCTCTCACATGACGCTCTTCGAAGATCTAAACAAAGCCATTAAGGAACGATATGAGATGATTGAACGAGCAGTTGAATCTGAACGACAATCTCAACACATGTCTCGTGCATTCACAGAACGAATGGACGAGATGGTAGAAGCCAGAGCAGAAGAAATGGCGAATGAAGAACCTGAAGCACCAACTGAAGAAACAGGTGAGTCAGAAGAAGTCGCCGAAGAACCATCTTCCGAAGAACCAGCCGAAGAAACCGAAGAGGAAACTCCTGAGGAATCCGTTGAAGAAGAAGCCGCAGAAACTTCTGAAGAACCTGCAACATGGAACGCTGATGTCGATCCATGGGCAGACAACTGAGGTGATTGAAGGTGGGAGGCCTCGCCCAAGGGGGTCATGCGCCAGTTGGCACATTTCTAATTGCAGGCATTGCAATTCTTGTAGGCGGTATTTATCTTGATCCATTGTACGGACTCATGCCTTTGGCTGGAGTACTTTGCTTGATGATTTCAGTATTCTTTGCCAATTTTTGGAGAGATCCTGACCGACCCATTCCTCAAGATGCAGGAATCCTTGTTTCGCCAGCAGATGGGCACGTGATGTTTGTGCGCAGAGAGCGAGCAACAGGGCGACGTCCTTCGAAAGCAGAGCGAGAAACCTCATCAATTGAAACTGATGTCCATACAGGTGACTGGTTCCCTCAAGCATGTGATAATCCACTTGAATTCACAACTGAACAACGATTTGAACCAGCAGATACGTCAGGTCCAAATGACGTCTGGAGGGTTGCCATTTTTATGTCTCCACTCGATGTCCACGTCAACCGAGTTCCTCTCAGTTCAACGATTGTTGCAATGGAACACAGGACTGGAAAGGGACGTCGAAGAGGACCTTTCGCAGCAGCATTCCGTAAAGAAAGCGAATACAATGAGCGTGTTCGAACGGTTTTGGAAGGTGAAGATGGAGGTAGAATCGAAGTCATGCAAATTTCAGGGGCACTCGCCAGAACGATTGTTCCATGGACAGGTATTGGCGATTCACTCCGCCGTGGCGAGCGTTACGGTATGATTCGATTAGGAAGTCGAGTTGATGTTCGGGTTCCAGCATCACTTTACACACCGAATGTAATTTCAGCCGAGGATGGCGATTCAGCATATCCGAAAGGCCAATTCATCAAAGCAGGATTGGATATCATCTTCAAACCTATAATGGAAGAAGAGTAATCTCAAGGAGAGAGGAAAAATGCTAGACCGTCATTCTTCAACGCTCCTAGGAGGAGATGAAAAGAGTCTGAAAATTCACGACTTGGTCAAAGCCCCTGCAAATACTCCTTGGGCCAAGGAGCGTCAGCAGTCTTGGGATGCCAGCAAACCTGCAACCGTTTATCATACCCCTGAAATGACTGCAGATGGTGAGCCCTGTACGGCAGTCACAGTAATCTTACGAACCAAAGGATGCCATTGGTGGTGGTCCTCTGGATGTACGTTTTGCGGTTATTTTAATGACACACGAGATGATGTGACAAGCGAAGATCTGCACGCTCAATGGAATGAAGCCAAAAGAAAATACAATGATTTTGACGGTCACTCGATGGTGAAAGTCTATACTTCAGGCTCGTTACTTGAAGACCGAGAAATACCAGTAGATTTCCAAGAAACCGTCCTGACAGACTGCCATTCTCTTGGGAAGGAACTCATCGTTGAAAGCCGTACTGAGCAACTCACAGACGAAAAGTTAGCATGGGCTTCAAGCATAAATCCGTCATTTACAGTAGCGATTGGCTTAGAAGCATACGACGACGAAGTACTCCGTTTTCACGTCAACAAAGGATTCTCTGTTGCATCTTGGGACAGAGCTGTCGAACGTCTCGAAAAATATAATTTGAGAATTAAGACTTATCTGATGTTCAAGCCCCCGTTCATGAGTGAAGCCGATGCGCTCGATCATTGCGTAAAGTGGATTGAAGCCGTCGCTGAAAAGAGTGATGAAATCTCAATAAATCCAATGAATATTCAACGTGGGACAGTGATCGACCGTCTCCATCGACATCAAGAATACAGACCTCCCTGGCTTTGGTCATTGGTTGAACTTATTCAGAAAAGCCATCATATTGTTCATCCTAAAGGTGGAATGAATGGCGATGAAGACCAAATTTCACGTCTTATTATCCATCCAACTGCTGGGGGCAAAATTAGGGGCTCTCACAACTGTGGTGAATGCGATGCAGAGGTAGTAGCAGCGATTGAAAGATATGCTGTTTCAGGTTCTTTGGAAGAATTTACAGGTATTGATTGCGATTGCAAATCCCTTTGGCGGAAGGAATTAGAAAATGATCGTGCAATACCAGTTCCATTAGGGACCTCTCGACAAAGAAGGGGTTCTATTATCGAAATGCTCCGCTCATCTTGAAACACCAAATATACAGCCTCGTTCAATGGATGGACGAGTGAATGTTTATCACCACGTTTCAAGTCGCAAACATGTCCATCTCGGATTCATTTAGGTGATGCAATGTCGAATAGTACAGAACTCCCCGATGCAGTCATAGGAACTGCAGAACCATCGTCCAGTCGAATTATGTTGGTTTTACTCTCAGTAGTAGCTATTGGCATGTTCGGCCTCTTTAGCACAATCTTTGGTTGGGACAACATCCCGGTCATTGGAGACGTCGTCCCATTAATGTCAAATCTTGGTGGCTCAGGAATATGGTATTACCTTCTTGGATTTATCATTGGTATTGGAGCAATTGTCTCCACATTAGCGGGAGAGGTAATCTCGGAGTAGGTGATTTAGATGGAAGCAGTTTTTATCGCATTATTTTTCTTCTTTACTATAGTCGGTTTTTCAACATTTTATCTCCAAAAAGGAATTGGTACAATGGCCGACCCAATGCGCCAATTCGGCCTATTTCTCCTCAATAAAGCACCAGCAGGTATTGTTGATCTTTTCAATGATGAGAAAGGAAGCGGGGCTAAGACTTGGATGAATCTCGGAATGATTTGGCTCACTCTTGCAGGTATCGGAACGTTCCTTTCCCTCTGGCATGATTATGATGGCAGTGCGCTTGATTCTCTTGCTAGTATCGGGTGGTCATACGATGACGGCAGCGCTCTGGATACCTTTGTTAATGCAACATTAATCACAGGATTGTTCTCGATTCTACTCGGTGGAGGCCTTGTCGCTGTTGCACGAAGTGGAGCAGGAAAAATGGCTAGCGAATCAAATGCGAGTTTGACGGCACTTCTCTTCAGCGTCCTTACTGCAACAGCTCTTCTCCTTCCAACAATTCTTGGCCTTCTGGCCGACCTTAGCGCAGAGAACGAAACACTTCTCCAAGATTTATTCATGCATTCCCTGCGTGCCTTCATCATCATTGCAGTCATGATCAATGTTCTGCTTACAGTCGCTCAACGTAAGGGCGAAACAATTCAAGCAAGCAATTGGTTTGTCTTCATGGCTCTTGCCTCTTTCATCTTTGGCTCACAATTCCGCTTCTTTGGAGAGTTAGCTGACTCCACCCAAGTTGTTTGGCTTGGAGAAAGAATGACGCAATCATGGGTTATGATTTCGCTTTTCTTTGCAGTTGCATACCACCTTGTTCCACGTGCAGCAAGTCGCCCAATCTGGTCCGATTCAATGACAAAAGCAAGCATGTTTCTTCTTTTCATTACCCTCCCTCCATTTATGATGAGTTCTGCTGACGCAGGAACACTCCTTGAGAATCTGGGCGCTATTCTAATGACGCTCGCCCTCCTTCCTATCTTTGCTGGGTCGGTCAACATCATCATGACTGCAGCAGGGAACGCTACAGGCATAGTTGCTCGTCCAGGAGCTATGGCAGCAACACTGGCAATGATTGCTTTCCCAATCTTTGCTATTGGCGGCTACTTCACCTCTCTGGATGTTTTCATCGGTTTGGGAACACTCAATGATATGGCTACAACCGTCGATATTGGACTCCTCTGGACTGTGGGCGGCCTCATGGCAGTTGCCTGTATTTGTGAATCATATCCGCTTGCTGCAAATCGTCAGTTATCATCTCCTTCTTCCGCTTCTCTTACCATGCTCTTGGTTGCCTTTGGCGGGATCACATCGACGGTTGCAAAGATTATGGGAGACTTTACCGAAAAGGCCCTTCTTGATTCTGGAAGCGAAGATGTAGTAATGACAGATGGTGGTTTTAGCCTTACAGCAGCCGTTCTCTTTTACATCACTTCAATTGGAATTATCCTCCTCTTCATGAATCTCATTCGAACTTCGATTGGAGGTATGAAGAACGATACGACCGCTTCGACAACCTCTGATATCTCACGATATTCGCTTCAAACTGGTGAATCCTCAATTCGTAAACTCCTGCAACGTGGAGTTGGCGTTGACACAGTTCTCGTAGTTGGAGAAGACGTTGAAGACGAAGGTGGAGTCGAAATAATTGAAGTCTCCTCCACACTTCACAATGATGAAATTACAGAATTCCCAGTCGTGAAAACAGAACTTGAGATGCTTTCTGATTATTTGGCAAAGAAAGAAATGACTATCTTCGAATTCTTCAGATCAATTGATTTGGATGATTCAGGAAACATCGATGGATTTGAACTACAACAAGCACTCATGAACTCAAATATTGCAGATCTCCCTCCATGGGACGTATTGAAACTCATGGAAATGATTGACCTCGATGGCGATGGGCGGATCAACTTACCAGAGTTGGATATTGCAATTGCGCGTGTTCGACCACAACCACTCTCTGAAGAAGAGTGATTCTAGGCGGGTTGTCCGTGCGAATTGGATTGGTCGGCAAACCCAATGTAGGGAAGTCAACGTTCTTCGCAGCATCTACGCTTATCCCCGTAGATATTGCAAATTATCCATTTTGTACGATAGACCCTAATGTTGGTATTTCGTTCATTCCAAGCCGCCTTCCATGCCCATGCGGTGAATTACGTGCTCGTTTAGAAGAAGAAGGAAGAGTTGAACTCTCATCTGAAAGAGGTGGAAGTATCTGCACTCCTCGTACAGGTTCCTGTGAGAATTATCAACGATATGTCCCCTGTATGCTCGTCGATGTTGCAGGGCTTGTCCCAGGAGCAAGCGAAGGAAGAGGAAGGGGTAACGCTTTCCTATCAGATCTTGCAGAATGTCATGCTCTTATCCAAGTAATTGATGTTGCAGGAACAACAGATGCAGAAGGCAATCCTGTAGGGACAGGAAAATCAAAACAAGAGGCAATTGACCAAGCACTAGCCGAAGTCTCCTTTCTAACAAATGAATTAGACGCTTGGGTATTGAGTCTTCTGAAAGATGGTTGGGTTCGAGGAGCACGTAAAATACAAGCTGAAGGGGTGAAAGGTTTCGTCCAATTCCTACATGACCGCCTCTCGGGATTGGGAGCAACCCAAAGCATCTGCCAACGTTCGTTCGACTCTTTTTTCTCACAACATGGAGATATGACCTCGCCATGGGACTGGTCAGATGACATCCTAGGGATTCTAGCATCATCGGTTCGAAACCATCTCTTCCCACTGTTCATTGCAGGAAACAAAGCAGATCTTGCACCAGAGGGTGTTATTGAACATTTATCCGAAGTCATACCTCAATTCATCCCATGTTCTGCAGAGACTGAGTTTGCACTACGTAAGGCGAATGAAGCAGGATTCATTGAATATTCTTCAGGAGATTCAGCCTTTACCATTCCAGATCAAAGTGTTCTCAATGAAGCGCAAGCAAAAGGATTGGAGGTGCTCCAACAGAGGTTGACGAACATGGGGGGGACAGGAATTAACAAATTACTCGATAGAGTTCTGTTTGATGAACTCGATCGAATTGTGGTCTATCCTGTACAAGATGAGTCACATTGGACTGATGGCGATGGAAATGTGCTTCCAGATGCTCTCGTTGTCGAATCGAATATTCAAGCAAAAGAACTAGCATACAAAGTTCACAGTGATCTTGGTGATGGTTTCATCAAAGGTGTAGACGGCCGCACTCGTCGAATCGTTGGAGCAGAACACGAACTATCAGATGGTGATGTTCTGCGCATTCATTCAAAGTCATGAATCAGTGACCCTCTGGGCGTTCATAATCAGGAGTAAGTCTTGCAAGTGTGCTTGTGTACTTTGCTCCACTTGTAATGAAGAGTACAAGGGATGCAAGTGTGAGTAGTGTAAGCATAATCAGCATGTACATGCCCCATGGACTAATACTGCGTACTGTTGTAATGTAAAGACCCCAAAGCACTGAGAGGTATAGGAACGGGCGGTATCGGCGAGATATAGTACTCAATCGAGCTGATTTGAGTGTATCATCATACAGATTGGGAGCATCGTCCTTGCTGATCATACCATGTTCAACTGCACATCGAGTGCAAACCTGAGTATTTGGCCCATTTCCATGGATGAAGAACTCACGAGGATAGGTTGCAGAACATAGGCGACAGGTTGGCATCTCTCTCCCTCAAGTCAACCCACTTACTACCGTCATTTCAACCATGCGCTTGAGAATTTAGAAAAGCATCAAGGATAAGCGTACCAGATTGACTTCCAACTGACTCTGGATGAAACTGAACACCGAAAACAGGATGTGCTTCACTTCGAATCGCTAGAACAAGGGATTTTGTTGCATCAGTTGCGTCGATATGAAACTGCGAATTGGCGTGGTCATCTGAAGAAAGAAGCGTCAAAGAATTGTATCTGGTCATATTGATTTCAGAAAGATTCACAAAAAGACCACGCCCGTTATGCAAGCATTCTACTGGAATTCCGTGTACTGGGCCAGATGGGCTAGGAATCAAGCCCCAGCCATCTGCGATGCCAAGTGCTTGATGGCCGAGACAAATCCCAAGTGTTGGAGGCAACTCTCCAGCGAGAGCCATTTTTGCAAATTCCATTGTCAATGGGCTGTCTTCAGGCCAACCAGGACCTGGACCTAGTATCACATGAGATGGATTGAGAAGTGCCATAATTTCCTTTGCAGAACGAGCAGTATTTCTTCTTCCATTCATAATGTTCACATCATATCCGAGGCCACAAATCATGTGGGCAATGTTGTATGTGAATGAATCAAGATTATCGATAAGAAGGACAGAATTTTGTTTGAAACCTTCAGTGTAAATAGAATTTGAGATTGGGGCTGATTTCAAATCACCTTCTATCGGTAAAGAATGGACTGAAAGATCACCACGTGGTATAGAGAGACGATCATCATCCATCCATCCACACGACCTTAGCAATGCGTTTGCTTTCCACTTCGCTTCGGCCACTTCAGATTTAGGGTTTGATTCAATTGTAATGCCTCCACCCGCGGTAACTCTCGCTTTCCATCCATTTTTATCCCGCCTCAACTCTGCAGTTCGAATCATAATATTCCAAGAAGACATGTTTGTTTTTGTTTCAAACCAACCCATCGATCCTGTCCAAAACGATCTTGGCTGCTTTTCTAATTCATCGATTGCTGCACAAACAACAGTTCGCGGGCATCCTGTAATCGATCCGCCAGGAAACACTGCCTGAAACGCATCAAAAGCATCAAGTCCGTTTTTCATCCGCCCTTGGACACGAGTTACGAGATGCTGAACTTCGGCATATGTTTCGACATCAAACCTTTCAATCCATATTTGGTTTGGTTTTGCAATGACCCCAACGTCGTTACGCATCAGATCAACAAGCATTCTGTGTTCTGCACGTTCTTTTCGATCGGAAATCATATCTTCTCTTAACAACAGTTCTTCGGCAAGGGATGCCCCTCTAGGGCGCGTCCCTTTGATTGGAGCGGTTGTAATGATGTCGTCCTTTGTAGATAGCAAGGATTCTGGAGAGGCGCATATCAGTGCTAATTCTTCGTCGTTAACATGTACAAAACCAGAATATGGAGCGGGATTTGATGAAACTGAATGGCATAGCACTTCCCAGGGTTCAGATTCAATTGCTCCTTCCCAAGTTCTTCCATAGTTGAGTTGATACAATTGCCCGTCCTTGATTGCAGAATGTATGGTTTCTACAATCTGTTCGTGTTCTTCATCAGTACAATTAGAAATTGGTGGCTGTGAAGGTTTTATTGCTGGAGCAAATTCAGAATCAATGTGTTTTGCAAGAGATATATTCACTGCTTCAGTCCACTGTTTATTTGTCGAATAAGCCATTATCATATCCTTCTCTTTGCAATGGATAATGCACTTGTCAATTCTCCACACAACGGAAAGCAAATCATTCTCTTTGGGGGGATATTGCAATCCAATAGGCTGGGTCCATTGGACCAAATCATATGCGAAAGCACCAGTCCAGAATGGACCTGTGATAGGAATTGTACCGAGACGCTGATCAAATCCAATTTGTTCTTCAGGACAAAAATGGCGGAGGATTTCTGATATCGTGGTTGCACCATATTTTTCCTGAAGAAGCCACGAATGGCCATTCCATTGTTGCAATTCGGCTGCTATCATTGATGGTTCTGTCAATCTGATATCACCATTCATTGGAGAATGAGGAGTTGCGGGTGAAATGACTTCACTCGACGGTTGTCGAATAAGAATTCGAGTTGTACTGGGTCCACAAAGAAGAGAAAAGGTTGCAAGATGGCTTTTTGGTCCCGAAGAAAGTAACATCATCTCATCAGGAGAACCATATCCAGAAGCACCATCGCCGAGTAGCCCCTTTTCCTGTAACGAATTTCGTAACGAAAGAAGAGGCTCCAATCATTCCACCTCAGTCCAAGACGAATCTTCATTTTCCAGACTCGACAATATATCTCTGCACAAATCTGTCAAACGTGTTGTTCCGTCACCAATTTCTTCCCCATCAATCGATTCAATTGTTGCAGCACCTAGGCCGCTTCCTAGAACAACACACTCAATGCAACGAGCAACCATTCGCTCGTTGAGATTCCCCTTTTGGATAGGAAAACCAGAGGATTTTAGTTCAGATAAAATCGAATGAAGCGTGATGCCATCAACTGCTTGCGGGGAAGCACTGTACCATACAACCCCATCTTCGTCAAGTAAAATTGGTGAGCCTCGATCTCCATCAATAATGGCATATTCATGAACAAATAATGCAATATCTGCTCCAGATTGCTCTGCCTGTTGCCTTGCTTCATGATACACACCCCATGCTCCATGTTTTGTTCCAGCGACTCGCTTTGGCCACATTTTTGCAACAACAGTTATTGCATCACAGGATTCATTTCGAATAGAAAATGTTCGATTGGATATATTCCATATCCCCTCAGAAGTGTACTCGATCCTTAGAAGTCCATCTTGGAATTGGGATTTCATACCGACTATTTGATTCAGAACGCTCTTTTCCCAATCACTTGGTAACTCGATTCTAAGATTCTTAGCGTGTTCTTGGAGGCGATCTGAATGTCGCCTAAATTGAAACAATCCTCGTTTTACTGAATACTGCAGCGTAGTAAAAACAGCGGAACGAGGGGGTTGCCGCATGCTGCTCACACCAGTACCTATCATTCCTATGACTTGAGCATCACGGTATCAAAGCAGATCGTCTAGGAAAGATGTATCAATACCTGAGTTGGATGAATTCTGCTTGGTACCAATGTCCAAATCATTGAGTATACTATTGTCAACTGGAGTTCGAACAGGATTCATGACCGGCCTTGAAGCGACGTATTCCTGTCGATCGAGTTGTGGATTTTGAATTCGGTCAGCAGCTTGGAAAAGGGAGCCAGTATCTACAGGAGGTGGTGGCGGTACACTTGCTTCTGGAGGCGAATTCCATGCATCATCATCCCCAAGTCCCCAAGTAGCGGTTTGGATTTCCCACTGCTTGTCCTTTTGCGATTTCCTTCCGCGACCACGTACAATCGCTATGAGCAAAATCAGCGAGACAAATACCAGGCCTGCTGCAAGCAGGTTCGGTGTTGTTAGAAGAGACTGGAAGTCCGTCCCTTCCTTTGATTCATCAGTATCAACAACTCCATTTTCAACCGCATTGATCATCAAAGCATCTACGGACTGACGAATCTGATTGTCATCAAATGTTGTAACAGAAACATACCATGCCGATTTGTTATCGAGATCCGCAAAGACAGCGGAGGTGATGACGAATGAGTTCGCCGTTAGCGTATCTCCCACGAATGTTGCATCTGAGATGTCCATGAAATCCTTATCAGAAATATGGATTTGATAACCTTCTACGCCGAAATCATTTGTGTGATTCCATGTCACGAGGATATCGGTTTCTGCAACCCAAGCCAAGGTAATCCCATCAATTGCTGGAAGATAATTACCCGGATCTGTGATTCCATCGTCAATTGATTGTGAAGAAACGACGGTCAAATCAGTCTTGTGTGCATTGGCAGAAGAATCAACGGCTACTACAGCAACCCATGTTTGCTGTCCAGGAAGTACTGGAAGGTCGCCTGCAATAATAGTTAGAATAATTGGGAAAGTGGGCATCCTATCAAGAGTCATAATCGGTGCGTTTGGACCGTCAGAACCTACGCCAACACTTGTGAAAGACCACGAAGCAGCATAAACCTCGTATTGATAGATGTCACTCGCAGTTGAAAGTCCGAATTCTAGATCAAGGGCTGATCCATCGTCCATAGGGCGGTCACTGAGTGAGATGTCATCAAGACGCGGAGGAGGTGTTGTATCCTCTAGATTGTTGATCGGAACGACACTTGCTGATAACAATGAATCTACGTAGACGTTTCCTTGTAAATCATGAACGGTTACTGTTACGAAGAGCTCAATTCCTGGTTTAATTAATTGCGGAGTATCGGAGGAGGAGAACTCATCAGTTTGAGAAGCATCTCCATACAACGCAGTATTCAGTGTTAATTCGATTGGATTTTTATCTTCGTTAATCCATTGCTTATCGATTGAGATACATCCACAGGTTGCAGGGTCATCACCATATGCATTCCAGAGGTATGAGATGTCATCAACTGGCTTGTCTGCAGCCCACACCGTGTAATGACTGAAATCATCAGCAGAAGAGATGGACCAAACAACATCGATGGCAGTACCGTCATCATTCGGAGTATCGAATGCTTGGATATTTTCAATTCGAGAAGGAGGCATAGAAGCCCCGTCTGAATTATCAAGCGGTGTTGCCTGAACAATGTCTACATCGTTTAATTCTGCATTTAACCACGTATCATATGCAACTACGCCGATGTAGTATTCAAGCCCATTTGTCAATGGTAAATCGTCTAATTGCGCAACAATTGTTGAGTTTTCTTGGCAAGAATTTACCACAGTTGCGGCAGAAAATCCAGCGACTGAGGTTGGTGTTGTTACAAACACAACTCCAGTGATCATGTAGATTGTGTAGAAAGCACAGTCATCAGCATCGCTAGGATCCCAACCGACAGTAATTCTTCCACCCTCATCTTCAGGGGTATCTATTGCCCAGACATTTTCCAGTTTTGCAGGAGGTTGACCATCGTCTATGCCACCAGTTGGTACAACTGGGCCAATAATCGTCGCATTCATGATGTCTTCTTGCCCACTGGTGTCAACACATGTGAATCCGAGCCAATACGGTTTACCAGCATCAAGATTTAGGATGGTAAGATTTCCTTCAGTCGGCAGGACAGAGTAAGCAACAGACAATCCGAGAATATCGTTCATTGGTTGCGTTGATGTGTAAATACGAGTTTCGAGAAGGTCGAGTGCAGAACAACGTGCCCATTCTGTCTCTAAATCCCCTTCGACACCGCCGTCAAGTGGTTGAGCAGAAGCCCACTCAGGCGGGGTTGGCACCTCGTTACTGGTTGTAACCGGCCCTACAACTTGGCTTGGTAATCCGAAGCGCCCGTTATCGTATTCAACGACGACGAGGGCATAATATTCGACACCATCAACGAGAGGTACGCCGTTGGCTGTTGTTACATCGGCCTTGAGTCTGCTATGAAGTGATTCTGTCTTATCGATGATTCTTCCAGCAAGGTCAATATCGGTTGGTAAGGATCCCCATGGCCCTTCGTTAACATAAACGAGGTATCGGTTGAAATCAGGGTCGTGAACAAGTGACCACTCGACGGTTAATGCTCCACCACCATCATCAGGCCGGTCATACATATCTGCAATCTCAACAGGCGTATCCTTCCTTACCCAATCATAGACAAGTCGAACCTCAATGGTCCCGTTGCTAGGTGCAATGAGTTTGAGTGGAACAATGCGAGTTCCATTGATTAATTGGCCGTTATTAATGGCTAATTGAAGACTGTTTTCAACTCCAGTTGTATTGTCAAGTTCCAGTACAGCATCGTATCTAAGTTGGCTGGATTGTGCCCACACAGCAGCATTTGAAACAGGAGATGTCATTACCAGGGGGACCGTTTGGAACAAGAGCCCGTGCACACCTTCTGCGCCCACAGAACTGTTCAGAGTTACAGGATTGTCTTCAGTAACGAGGTCAATTTGAAGTCCAGGATGGGTCAAATTAGTGATTTCCATATACTGTGAATTAAATCCAATGTTAAGCGGATCAGCATATCGCACACTGATCGTTTCCATTTCGTTAAACGCAGTAGCAGGAGTCCATCCTCTGAGTCCATCATCTGAGGTTGTTAGCCAGAATCCATTCGCACCTACTGCAATATTTGTTGGATTTTGTACGATTGCTGATTTAAGCATTGAATGTGTACTTGTTTGGGCTTCAAGTATTGCCATTCCAGAAGCACCCATGACCATCAAATGCGTTCCATCACTGTCCATTCGATAAATTGGCCAACTCGATCCGAGTTCGAAACTTGCAAGGCCATCTTCGAATTCTCCAGTCAGTCCATCGTAGTGAACCAATGGCCCAACATCGGTCGCAATGTGAAGGCCACCGTAATCTGAGGCGACTGCAGTAATGTAGTTGGAAGGGAGTTGATCAAAGCGATGAGTAGCTGCAACAGAGGCATTTGAGAGATCAACGACAGTAAGGCCAGGCCTTTCACTTCCCGCACCATCATGTCCGAGAATCAACCATGTCCCCGATTGACTGGTAGTGTAGGTTTCAATAGACCATACGGAATTTCCTAACAAACCATCAGCAGTTGTCATCGTGTTCGTTGCGCCTGTGGTTGGAATATACTGTGTAAGTCCACTTGGGCTTGCGACGTAGAGTACGTTTGAGATGTATCGAATGTCTTCAATATTTGACGTGGGCAGGCCATCTGATGTTGTCAATGGATTGTCCCAGTCATTGGTGGTTAAATTCCAACGACCAATTCCGTTTTGCGTTGCGATGTAGACATGAGAATTGGAAAAGGCGAATCCTTGGATGTTGTCCGAAGGAAGCCCCGAAAGAAGTTGGCCACTGGTGAATTGCTGTGTTGCAACATCGAATATTTGAACGCCTGCAGCGGTAGATGATGTGCCAAGTAATCCAATGAAGAGTGTTGATGCGCCACCGGATTGGTAAAGTCCAATTCCATCCTGACTGTTGTGTACTGCACCATTCTTGCGTTGCAGTACGTTTGTTGTTGTATCGAGAGTATACATCCCTCCATTTTCAGTAGTGATGTAAATCATCGTACCTTCCATCAACATGGAGTTCACCTGATTATTGAATGATAGAGACCAACCCTCATTCCAATCAATCCCTCCACTGGAGTTGAATGTACCTTGTAGAATACCTCCAGAACCAGCCCCTGGATTATTTCCGTTTACGGTGACAGAATAGGTCGAGACCCAGATCCGAGTGCCATCGCTAACCATTGCTTCGATGTTTCCACTAACCAAAGCAGGCAATTCAAATTCAGTATTCAAACCGGTTGAACTGAGTCTGTCAACATGAGAGTAACCGCTCGCTCCTCCAGCTTGTCCAATAAGCCATTCATTTCCACTGTATTTGATTGAAGTAACCGCAGTTCCAACAGATTGTACGCTCGCTTGACCAGTAATTGCGCCAAGGGTCGAAATGGCTGCAAAGCCCCCGTTGTCATCGTAACCGATCAGTAATTTACCATTTGCATAACTAAATGCATCAAGCCAAACAGGGTCTGTAGGAATTCCATTTCCATTGGATGTTATTTCTGCAATCCATGCAGATTGTGTAGTATCGTATTTTGAAATTGGTAGGTTATCATCATCATAGCCGACGTAGAGAGTATCGGATGGATCACAAGCAACTGCGGCTACTCGGCCGCTCTTGAGAACAGAGGTGGTAAATGAGCCAACAGCAGTTGTATTTGCGAGATCGATGTATGTGACGCCTCCGTTGTTATTGAAGAGTCCGACATACAAGTAAGATCCACATTCATTCATCGAAATTGGATATCCGTTTGGAATCCCGTTCTGTCCAGTGGTATAGGTTGTCCAGGTACCCGATGCATCGAGTTGACCGATTGTACCTCGTTGGAACCCGCCCCATCCTGCAAAGCTTGCTGAACCTACCATCAAGGTATTTCCGTCTGTCCAAAGTTCACCAATCCAGTCTCCCATTGCATTTGGTAAGCCGTTACCTGGCGTCCATGCTGTTTCCCATTGGAATGAAGACTCATTGAATCGTTCAACACCGTCTTCGGTTGCAAACAGAATCAAACCATCGTATTCGATAATTTCACGAACTGGGAAAGAAAGTGTATCCCAAGAACCAAGTTTTGCTCCACTCGGGCTGTAGACTTCAAGACCTATTTCTCCCCAAGAAATCCATGTGTGGCCACTGGACGAATTGAATGCTGTAACCCGATCAACTGAACCCTCGGGTAGAACGGAAGTATTCCATGTTTGAGATACTAAGTCGTATTGAGCGATTCCTCCACTCCCTTCCTGGTTCCACCATTGTCCAGATACTACGCTTGCAAGAAGCGTGTCTCCAACGATGGTCATTCCGACAACATCGCCACCATTTTCGCTGACTTCCTGGCCAGCATCAAGCGGTGTTATCGCAGTAAAATTACCAACGTCGATGCCGTAAATACTGTCGCTGGATGCGCCTTGATGGTAGTACATGGTGTATCCATACATTGTCAAATCGTATGGATCGCCGTTACCAACATACAGGCTGTTTGAGACCTCAATATCATACACTTCAGTACTTGTTGTCGTATTAATTAATTGAAAACCATCTTCCCCGCCAATCCAAATCAGGCCAGATCGAATGTCTTCAATCATGCCAGTTACGTACTCATTCCCATTATCAAGAACGTTACTTGTTGTCCAAGTTGCCAGCCATTGACTGTTTGAAATGTCCCATCGTGCTACACCGACGCCATTGAGTCCGATGTATGCAATATCATCGATGATTTCTACAATCGCATTATCGGTTTGTGACCCAGCATCCCATTCTCCAACAACGCTGAAGGATGACTTTTCGATGAGGCCTACACCAGAGAACGTTCCACCAAAGACAGTTGTGCTGTTGGCACCAACCACATATGTCGCCCAATTTGGCATACCATCGTAGACATTGAGACAGTCATCGATGTTCCCGGACAAATCATACTTGCATACGCCGATGTTTGTACCAGACCACATCGTATTCCCATCAAGAACATAATCAAAGTGCTGAGAAGGACGCTTTGTCCAGTCATTGCGAGGCCCAATTGTTGTTTCACTGACGGAGAAGCCATCCCAGATATATCCTGCAATATTTGTTCCAATCCACAGATCGTTACCACTTGCTTCGAGAGCATAGATGGTGTTGGTTTGCATGTTCGTCGTATCTGAATTAAGAGGAGTCAATATTTCTCCAGTTAGGATATTCTTTCGAGCTACACCGTATCCAGATAAGCCCATGTGAACCACATCTCCTACAACTGCTACAGGAGCATTATCGACGCCATTAATTCCGGTTGATCCCCACGAAGCAAGGAATGTATCGTTACTGATTTCATATCGTAGTAATCCCTCGGCACTCGTCACATAGCATATATCTGCATAGATTGCAAGTTGCCCAGTTAAACCAACACCAGATTTCAGAAGTGTTGCAGAGCCTATAGCTGTTGCATCAGCATCTATTCGGTAAACTCCATTGGGTTGAACAACAATGATGTTGCATCCAGTTGAATCTCCACAATCGCCTGTGGCTGCAATATCGGTTACGAAATTGTCGGCAGCATCTGGTGAAGATGTAGAAGAACTAGGTGGGACATTTGCTCGGATAGTGCCGTTCTCGATAAGGAAAACCCCATCATCAACAGTTCCAGCAAGTATTGTGTCTCCTGCTAGAGCAAGGGCAGTAATCCTGTCACCCAAGTCAATAGAGGTGAGCCAAAGTGAGTTTGCGATATCAAATCGA
>NHFS02000016.1 GCA_002171315.2 Euryarchaeota archaeon TMED117
AAAGTCATACATCGAGAAATCGCCGTCTGTGTTGCCTTCTGCAAGCTGGGATGCCCAGACATACAGAACACCTGCCAGTACAACTGTGATTGCGACCATAAGGATGGTTGCGATAACAGGGCTGACTGCTTCTTCATTCATGTTTTCGTTTTTCATATTTTTGTCCTCCATTACCCGTATCGGGCGTATCTTACCCACCATCAAGATGATATTTAAAGACATCGGGGGAGAACCTTGGTTCTTTGAGTTTGTTCGCGATACTGCGGCTTAATTTTTTTTTGAAAATTAAAAGGAAATGTTGCCCCCGAGTGGTACAATTCGTTTGTAAATAACATAATGTTTGCACTGAATTGTAACAAAAAAAGAGGTGAACAGGGTGAGAGCTTACGGAGAGGGGATGGGATGCACTCAACGAGAACTTTACAGCCCTGTTCGGTATAGACTACGCACTTCGCCTTTATATGCGTTACCAGTAGTAAGAATATAGACGCCTATCGCCTTATTCGACTGTGAGAATCTCAGGCCCACCATCGGTAACAAGTACCGTATGTTCGAATTGACAGATGTTGCCACCATCTTTGCAAGCGAGTACATGATAGGTTTCTAAGAAACGAATACTGATCAGTTTCTTTACCAAAGCACGCCATTTGCTTTGACGTGATTCTTCATCAGCCTCTGGGAAAGGTTTCTCAAGCATTGGATAAGCCCACCGTTCCGCAAACGGTAGCGTTGAATAGCGTTCTTCAAGGTTGCGTGCCATCTGTGCGCCTAATGGCTTCAGTTGTCCTTTAGCGCGTGCTTTTCTTGATGTAGTTAATCCAGTAATCCGATAGATATTGGATGAATTAGGAGTTCCGAGATTCTTGATCATTCCTGAAGAACCCGTTGTGTTGAATGGTTCAACTGCATAGATTCCACCTTCTTCGACAACACCTCTGAATCCTTGATTGTCAGGGCCGCACGCATAGGATGGTACAGAAACACCTGCATGGAGTTCCCATGGTTTGAGTTGATGGCCACACAGATTGCGTATTGGCTGGAAACCAGCATCGAGTGAGGGTTGTGCTGCAGCTTGTCCTACCTTGTACCATGGCGTACCTGGGTGGAGCATCTCAATCGCTGCATCTCTTGCTTCTTTTGCCGCTTTAATTTGCTCAGTATGTTCGTTACCGTTACCGATTTCAAATGTCAACGCATTGTCAGCAATGTGTCCTTTGATGTGGACTCCGAAATCGATTTTTACGCAGTCTCCTTTTTGCAGAACCATTTCACCATCCCATCCCTCGACCGCATTGACGCTGTGGTCGGTTGTAAAGTGTGCAGCGAGATCATTCACTGCTATGGTTCCAGGAAAGGCTGGTTTTCCACCGTGTCTGTGGATGTAGCGCTCTGCTGATTCAATGACTTCATGAAAGGTCTTTCCAGGCGTCAATTCAAGCTTCATCGCTTCAAGTGTTCTGCGAGCAACATGCCCCGCATCTTTCCAATACTTCAGCGTCGATTCTTCCACCAAGAGACCACGTCATGCGTAGGTACCACGCCCTCTCTCATAACAGTTACCAACGATTCAGGGTTATCAAAATTGAATTTTACAAATGTGCTCCCGGGCCCTGTAACTCGATTGCCATCGAGAATTGCAATTTCATCAAGACCCAATCCTTCGGCAGCCTCTCGAACGGTGAGGGCTGGTTCTTCTCCTGCTTCATTCGCACTTGTAGCAGTAATAGGGCCTACAGTTTTTGCAAGTTCACGAGCTATTGGATGATCAAATACCCGTATTGCGATAGAAGTCCCTCCTATTCTATCATCGAGAGGTTTTTTGCTTGGAAAAACAATTGAGAAACAGCCACGAGGAAATTCAGACAGGAAGATTTCAATCTCTGGATGGATTTCAACCATATCTCGAACTTGATCGAGAGATGCTACACCAATCGAAACGGGTTTATCCGAAGATCTTGATTTCAGTTCAAATAAACGATCCAGCCCTTCTGAAGTCGGTATACAGCCTAGTCCAGGTAATGTTGAGGTGGGGTATGCGATAACGCCTCCATTTTGAAGATAGGATATCTGCTCCTCCGAGAGGCTCATACAATCACCTCAACGCGTCCATTCCGAACAATGTAGATGTGCTATTTCCTCTGCTACATCTTTATCTGCAGTCTTTACCAAGAGTTTACCACTTGGGTAGAGGGTCAAATCGGCAGATCCTGTAAAGGTCCAGACCATTCTTGATTGGACTTCTGCTTCAAATCCAGCTTCTGTAATTTTCATAGCCACTTCTTCCAAGTCGATGGATTCAATTCCATCTGGAACAATCTGCCAAGAGGCTTTGTTTCCGCAGAGTTCCATTGCAAAGCCTTCGGTCATGAATACGCCTCACAAATCGTCTGGTCGGGAAGGGGGGCCTGATGAGGGTGGACCACTCGGGGGTCCGCTTGGTGGACCGCTTGGTGGGCCTGATGGTGGGCCACTCGGAGGACTGCTTGGTGGGCCTGATGGTGGGCCACTCGGAGGGCCGCTTGGTGGGCCTGATGGTGGGCCACTCGGAGGACCGCTTGGTGGACCGGAGGGGGGACCTGATGGTGGACCGCTCGACGGTCCGGATGGGATTGGAGGCGGTGTAGATTTCGTAACAGTTGGCGCTGCTGCAGGAGGTGTTGGAGGCGGTGTCAAGGCAGTTGCTTCTACAGGCTCTTCTGGGGCCGCTTCTTGTGCAACTTTAGGTGCTAATGTTAGGAGGTCGATTGGAGGTTTTTCTTCTTGGGCTGGTGTCGCAGAGAGAAGTGCATCAGAGGCATTCGCTTCTGTATTGGATTTCTCCCAAGGAGGTGTTCGAGGACCATCTTCCTCAACATTTGCAAACGAACTGATTTTTGTTGAGCCACCTTCTGAATTTTCACCAAAGAATGTACTCATCTGGACTTGGCTTGGATCGATAAGTTCTCTTTCTTGGACATTTCCGAAGTCGTCAAGATTGTTGTCAAAAGCGCCCATGAAAAGACTCGAACCGATCGCATTTCCAGGCCTTCTTCCCTTCGCTTGCTGGAATTCGAAATCTACATCGTATGGGCCGAGAGACAATGTTTGCCCTTGTCCATTGAGTGAGAAAGACCAATTTCCATCACTGAGTTTGAATGCAAAGGAGAACGAACGGGTTAACCCAGGTCCAATGGAGGTTACGCCACTTACTGGCTCGATTGTAGAGCCCGTACTTGTCTTGATAGTTGCAGTTAGCCCACCGACTGGAATGGCAGATTCGTTGGTTAAATCAATAGAAACTTCAACGATATCTTCGTCATCATCATCGATCTCCATTCGTACCGATTGTAGGAATGCCGTCAATGAGCCCGCAGTCACAATATGTTCTTCAGTCACAGCGCCCACCTATCCATCGTATACTGTTCTTCACTTTAAATTCAAGCGCGTGTCGCTCGGCAAGGACCAATCAACTGCAGCAACTGTGTGATTGTTCACATCAACTGAAGTACGATACTCTGCGGCTTTCGAGCGGGCACGTAGAATGTCTCTCATACCAAACCAAATGACTCCAATGATTGGAATCATGTATCGTAGTTTATCGAAAGCACGTGGGCCAAAGTGATGAAGTTCAAGCAACGTTCCGTTATCATGAACGATTGCAATTCGGAGGGCGCGCTGACCCAATGATCGTCCGTAAGCACGGCCCGTGTATTTCCAATACATCCACAGCGAGGTAAAGAAAATCACCCATGTCATTGCGAAAGAGAACGCGTAACGTGCATCTTCTTGGAGATAGGACCAACTTATGAGGACTTCAAGAAATGTAAAACGGCTCAGCAGATGAAGTACGAGAGAGACTGCTACGACATCGAGTGCAAATGCGGTCACTCTCCTCCATACTGGAGCGATAAGCATGCCCTCAGGGGCATTTGACAACGCTTGCTGAGCAAGTGTTCCGCCTTGGTATACGGTGACCGGACTGTCCGCCATGGTGGTGCCATTCTCTGTTTATTGTTGAACTTGCGTATCAGTCATTGACCAAATGCCAAGCAAAAAGACCGCGTTCTTCTGCCCAATCGAGCCATGAACGCCATGTTGGGTCATAGCGGAGCGTTTGCGGATCTCCAAGGACAATTAAGCCACGTTTAGCACGTGTAATTGCGACGTTTAATCGTCGGCGATCACTCAGGAAACCGACGATTCCGTCTGGATTGGAACGGACTGCTGAGAAGATGATGACTTCTTTTTCTCTGCCTTGATAGCCATCCACGCTGTTAATTTCTAAACCTGCATAGCGCTGACCTTGTTCGCGTTCCCTGTTTGAATCAAATATGTCGCAAAGCGCTCGTACTTGTCCGCTGTATGGAGTAATGATTCCAATCTGGTTTGGCGTGACATCCCCTGGAATGAGTAATTCCTGTACTAAGCCATAGATACGTGCTGCTTCAGCAGGGTTGCTTCTACTGCCTCCTTCCTCTTCTTCGATTTCTGAACCTGTGATCGGAATGAATGCGAAGGGATGATCCCAATCTGGCCATAATACACCTGCTGGAGCTGGACGTTGATCCGCTGAACAACCATCCTCGAGTTTGTCCTCATAGAATCGAGCACTCGGGAATTCACGAAGGACAGGGTGCATCCGATATTGTACAGTAAGCATATGTGATTTGATTCCAACATCGATTAATCGCTCGAATAGAGAACGCCCTAGGCCACCTTCCTGTGCATCATTGGAAATGACTGTTGGTGGAAGTTGACGATGGTCTCCAACCAGAATGAGTTGCCTGCACCCTTTGGAAATAGGAACCATTGAACTCGGTTCAATCGCTTGAGTCGCCTCATCCATGAGAACGATGGGGAAGCGACGATGATCCAATACTCGGTGGCCTGTTCCGATATTCGTCGAACAAATCACCTGAGCGTTGTCGAGTACTGAAGCAATCATCTCTTTCTCCAGACGGCGGATTTCTTTCTTATTGTATTGAATATCTCTGTGCGCCAGGCCTTTCTCTCGACCTTTGAGTTTCGACAATGCGCGCTGAACTTCATCGTTCTCCTCTCGAATAATAGCAATCTCATCCTGTTTTGGATGCTGTTCGAGTTGGGCATCAAGTGTTGCTTCACGGAGCGATTCTCTAACCTTGACTGGACGTCCTGTTCGCACAGCCCGAATACCAGCTTCGAGTAAACCTTCGAGGAGATTGTCGACTGCAACGTTCGATTCAGCTGTTGCAAGAATCGGCCCCCTTCCTTCGCGGGCAAGTTGGGCCAATGTCGCGACTGCTGTGTGGGTTTTCCCCGTACCCGGCGGGCCTTGAATAATTGTCACCTTGCGCTTCAAAGCCGCATCCATTGCCTCTTTTTGAGATGGATTGAGAACAACGTCACTTGGTTCAACACGCTGGAATTTTCCAGAAATTTTTGGAGGAGAGGATGCGCTCTCTTCTGGGTCGTGGACTTGACCAAGGAGAAGATCTCTCAGTATCGTCCCTCTGTCTCCTTCGATGGAATGAAACATCTCAAGGGCTTCTTGCATTCTGTCATGAGCGACGCGGTTTGCGCCCCTGTCAAGTCTCCAAGTTCCTTTTTTGAGATCCTTAGGCCGTTGAGCAACGACGATTTTTATCCGCGTAGGACCTCGTTCGAGAACAATTCCTTCAATGGTTTTCTCTCCAATCGGTTTTGTTCGACTAAGAACAACAATGTCTCCATGAGTAAAACGATGTTGCCCAATATGTTGGCGATCGGGTCGTTCGAATGTGATGATAAAGTCACCAAAGAGCGTCCCGTTTGGCCTCCCCTTCATTCCGATTAATGCTAGACCAGAAGCCTGTAATCGATGGTGAGACCATTTTGACCATCGCTCTTGAACTGTTTTGGTCTCCTGTTCTAATTCTTGTTCAAGGAGTTTTGAAAAGTGATGGAAATGATCTTGGCCGCGACGCCAAATACCCCCCTCCTCGCCATCAATATCGAGATCAATATCCGCATGAGCGCTGTTCATCCTTCGAACCCTCCCCTTTTCGCCCATGTGAGTTCCAACTCGTGAATGCATTTCATCCTATGGCGAATGAAGCAAACCTCGGTCGTGGAATGGTGATACTTAAACCACAAGTGCCTACCGTGAAAGTAAGGCGAGAGTATGTTTTGGAAGCGTAAAGACAAGAATGAGGAGGATGAAAATTCCTGCCCGTTCTGTGGCGTTTCGAATGCTGCCGATGCAACGACATGCATCCAATGCTACTATGACTTGACCAAACCGCCCCGTGACCAACATAACGCTGTAGAAACTTCGGTCAAAAACAATCTTCTAAGCACACTTATGGATGATGCGGATGAAGAAGGGGAAGAAGAATACTCTGTTGAAGCAGTACTCGCCCTCGAAGACGTTACTGTTGATATCGATCAATACGATGATGCTGAAGATTCAGACAATTTCTCATTCATAGACAGTGAAGGACCAACTCTCTCTGAAACTGTGGAATTTGAAAAGGCAGAAGAGGTGGAACTTTCAACAGATGATGCTCCTAAAATCGATGAACGGTTTACTGTTCCCGAATCAAATCCTCTCGATGAAGTCGAAGAACCCGTACACACAGGCCAAGGTCAATTGTTCTCAGAAACAGCAGGTGAAGAATCCGAAGTTGATTTCACTGGAACAGTCGGGCCAGACCCAGGCATGGTTCCTGATTTACCTGATATGGATGATGATGAACCACAAATGGAACCTGCAGTAATTCCAGATTTACCAATAGTCGAAGAACAGGTTGTACCAGAACTCCCTGAGGATGAAGGCGAAGTTGCCCTCCCAGAACTTCCTTTGGATGATGTAGCCGAAGTGGATCAGGTCCCCGAATTGCCAATTGAAGAGGATACTGTACCTGAACTTCCTGACGACGCTATCGTTGAATCTTCGAATGAAAAACCAACTGAAGAAGACGTTGTCACGCCAGAGCCACAACTCGGACACCGAATTTGGCCGTGGCCAGCTGCCTCTCCATACGATCAACGTGACGTGCATCGCATCGTTGTGGAATCCCTCACACTCGTCAAATCTGGTCGTGTTCAAGAAGCGGAAGCTCAGATCGATGCCCTTGGACCTCACCTCGGAGATGACGTGTCTTTGCTGTATCATATCGGCCTGATCCTCCAACAGGCTGGACGAACTGAGCACCTCAATTGGATGCTTGAAATGGCTCGAAGAGTTCATTCAGACAATGAAAACGTCACGACTGCTATCGCACACTTATCTGCTTGAGGAATGACGATGGCAAGAACTCCTGAACTCTTGGATTTGGCCGACGGGTTTAGGCTACGACCTGTTTCAAAAGCGATTCTTTCCTCTGTCATGGAAGCCTATGTGGAAGACCCTGAATCTGCTAAAGCGGCACTGCCTTGGTTACGTAATGATCGAGACATTACCCGCCAACTGTCAGACATGCTCCACGATTTAGAGCATCTCTCAAACGCAGATCGCGTTCACTTTTGGTCCATCCATGATGATTCGAATTCATTCATTGGATTGATTGGCTTGGGTGATGAAATGCAACTTATTCATTCTCATTACAACCTTGGCTACTGGGTTCGCAAAGGATTCCGTCAGAAAGGCATCGCTTCATCCTCAGTAGATGCTGTTCTTGGATGGCTCAACTCCCGTGGAGACACGTATAGGGTTGAAATTACAGTGCATCCACGAAACATTGCTGGGTTGATTACTGCTGAACGTATTTGCAATCGATGGAATGGCCAAATTATTGAGGAATTCATTGGAATTGAACTCAATGGTAAAACCGTACCTCACAGAATTCATGTTATTGATTTGCCAAGGACGTGAGGTTTGATGCGAACATGGTGCACGGTTGATACCGATGACCTGCGACACGTCCCCTCGCACCAAGGACATCCTACTCGCTCTAAGGAAGAGGAAACACTACCCGATTATTCACAACGTTTGCAAGAAGGTTTTCGTGGATTCAAACAATGGATGGAGTCGAATGAGATTGCCGTCACTGTATTTGTCATCGCAGACCAATGTGCAAACTCAGAATTTGTTTCAACTGTACAAGACTTAGTAGCAACATTTGGCGAACGGATCACCATCGGATGTCACGGTTTGACGCACAGAAGTTGGTCTGCTTGGTCAAAAGATACTGAAGGCTTCTCAAGAGACTTGGAACAAGCCACAACGATTCTAAAAAAGCACTTCCCTGATTCATTTCGCCCATGGTTTCGCGCACCTGCGGGCTACATCTCAGATTGGATGGCACCTATTCTTTCACAACAAGCCTACACTGTCGATACATCCGTTAATCCGAGTTGGCTTGTTCGGAAGAAATCAAGCCCCTCGCGGGCGATGGTTCTCAAATCGATGGCTTCGAATGGCATACTTGAGCGCCAATGGAAGACGCGATTCTCTTTGCCGACATGTGGCCCTGCTCAACACATTATGGGGTTGCGCTGGAATGCTCGTCAGGCATGGAAAGGACTACCAAAACCCCTTGGTATTGAAGACCTCCATTGTATCGAACATCCAGAACATGAACTTACAACGGTTTATTGGCACATTCTCGATCATAGTCGAAAGAATCAACAATGGTTACCGCCGATTAAAGGCGTGTAATGTCTGGCCTTTCAGTTGAAACGCCGAAGGATTTCATTGCCTCATCGTAGACGGAAGCTTCCATCGTTCCTGCTCTGACCAGAGAAGATAATGCTGCGAGGGCTACTGATTCTCCATCGATTTCAAAGAAACGGCGCAGCGCCGTTCGTGTGTCTGATCGACCAAATCCATCTGTTCCCAGAACTGTATATGGGGCGTGAATCCATTCTCGTATCATTTCAGGCACTGCTGCCATGTTATCGGAAACCGCAATAATTGGAGAATCTCCATCAGCGAATTGTGTTTCAACCCAACTCGTTTTCATTTCTTCTCCTGGATGAAGACGGTTCCATCGGGAAGTTTCCATTCCATCACGGCGTAATTCCCCGTATGAAGTGGCAGACCAGATCTCAGCACGTACGCCAACAGCCTCTAGCTTTTCAACTGCATCGAGGACTTGGAGCATGATCGGGCCTGAACCGATTAAGCGTACCATCGGACCATCTCCTTTAGGTGCTGCACGTAATCGATACAATCCCTTGAGAATTCCTTCATCCGAACCTTCTGGTTTTGGCGGCATCGGATAGTTCTCATTGTACACTGCAAGATAATACAGCACATCCACATCTTCGTCAGACATTTCGACAATACCTCGTTTGATAATTGTCGATAATTCGAAAGCAAAAGAAGGATCGTATGCGCGTACTGCAGGGTTTGTATGAGCCATGAGAAGTGAATGTCCATCCTGGTGTTGGAGGCCTTCTCCGTTGAGTGTTGTGCGGCCAGAGGTTGCTCCAACAAGGAACCCTCTCGCTCTTGAATCAGCAGCAGACCATATCAGATCAGCAACACGTTGGAATCCGAACATGGAATAAAAGATGTAGAATGGAATCGTTGGACTGCCCTGAGAAGAATACGATGTTGCAGCTGCAATAAACGAAGATAGAGCCCCTGCTTCATTGATTCCTTCTTCCAAAATTTGTCCCTTTGCAGACTCTTTGTATTTCATCAGAACTTTATGATCTACAGGTTTGTACAATTGTCCTTCAGGATGATAGATTCCAAATTCTGAGAATAAGGGATCCATTCCGAATGTTCTCGCTTCGTCTGGAATCAGTGGTACGACGCGTTCTCCGAACCCCTTTGTTTTCATGAGGCTGCGCATTAATCGAACAAAGACCATTGTCGTTGAAACTTGGCTTTTCCCTTTTGTCCCCTCATCGAAATCAGCATAGACTGAATCTTCAGGAAGAGTGAGTCCAAACTTCGGTGAACGTCGTTCAGGGCAAGGTCCACCCATTGCAACACGTCGGCTCTTTGCATATGCTGCAACTTCAGGAACATCCTCGGGTCGGATGAATGGCAGTTTCTCCAATTGCTCATCTGTGAAATCAAGACCCATCGCATCTCGAATCAAACGTAGATCGTTTTCATCAGCCTTCTTTCGTTGATGGGTTGTGTTTCTTCCTGCGAAAGCAGGACCAAGTCCGTATCCTTTGATGGTACGAGCAAGAACAACGGTCGGTTGGCCTTTGTGAGCGCAAGCAGCCGCATAGGCAGCATGAATCTTAGCAAAATCATGACCGCCCAAATCTTCAGTAAGCGCTTCAAGTTCAGAATCTGAGTAATCAGCGACCATTGCCGTTAACTCATCTCCGGCAAAGAGTTCCTTGCGGATGATGGCCCCTTCTGCAGTGAAGAGGCGTTGCTCATCTCCATCGACAAGGTTTGCAAGCCGTTGTGCAAGAACGCCTTTGGTGTCTTTTGCAAACAATGAATCCCATGAGGAGCCCCAAAGGAGTTTGATGACATTCCATCCAGCACCACGGAAGCGGCCTTCCAGTTCTTGAACAATCTTAGAGTTACCACGGACAGGACCATCGAGACGCTGAAGGTTACAGTTCATCGTCATGACAATATTGTCAAGCCCTTCTCGGGCTGCAAGAGCAAGTTCAGAGAGTGATTCTGGCTCATCAGATTCTCCATCACCCATTGTATACCATACTCGAGAGAGTGTGGTATCAGCAAGACCACGATGATGGAGGTAACGGTTGAATCGAGCTTGATGAATCGCAGTCATAGCCCCGAGTCCCATCGAAACAGACGGGTATTCCCAAAACTCTGGCATCAGGCGAGGATGAGGGTAAGAAGACAATCCTACTCCTTCGACTTCTTGTCTGAAATTCTCGATGTTTTCATCAGTAAGGCGGCCTTCGAGCCATGCACGAGCATAAACCCCTGGTGAGGCGTGTCCTTGCCAGTACACGTGGTCGCCCCAACCATCGCCATCCTTTCCTTTGAAGAAATGGTTGAGTCCGATCTCCCAAAGATGTGAAACTGAAGCATACGTCGAGATGTGCCCGCCAATTCCATCAAAGTATTTGTTAGCCCGAGTAACCAACATCATCGCATTCCAGCGGTTGATGGTGTGGAGGCGCTTTTCCATTTCAAGATCGCCAGGATACGCTCCTTGCATTTCTGGAGAAATCGTGTTGAGATAGGGGGTTGTTGTCGTATCAATATCGATACCACCATCTTTTCCTGCAGCAATGGCAGTATGAAGCAAACGTTCAGCTCGCTGTGCACCTTGCTGTTCGATAACCTGCTCCACCGATTGCTCCCATTCACGACTCTGAATGGGATCTTCATCCGGTAAAGCGTTGTGAGCGCCGGCACGTCGCACCATGTTCCCCTCGTGTGACCCTCGAGGAGCCATGCCTTGAACCCCTCGCTGGTCTCAAGATACATTGTCAGGTGCTTGGAACACCTTCCATTCGCCCCCTCCATTGAGGAACGGGGCCTCATCAGAGCCGATTAAAATCCAATCTTGAGGTGGGGTTGTATCGATGTTCGGAGCGATAATAATGAATTCAACATTCTCGAGATTACCTCGCTGTATCATCTGCTGTCCTTCGAGCTCAATTTCCCAGTTACTATCAGGAGATCGCCAATGTCCTGTAATGTTTCTATCACTTTCTGGATCAATTTCCAATCTGAACGTATACAACCAATGCATTGCTAGAGATTCATCATCGATGTAGAGGAAATCTTGCCCTTCTTGAATTTCCGAAGAAATCACTTCACCTGCCTCATCCGTCCACATCGTTTGACCATGCAACCCTGCAAGCATTGACAACGGAAGAACCAGAAGAATCGCAACGAACATTGTTTTCCGAATCGGACCTAAATCATACGCTCCTCTGTGATGAAAGAAATGATTCAACAACATCAAAACGGGGATGCTAAGTGCTGTAAGATAGCGTCCATTATTACCCATTGTGATCATATTCTTCCACAAAGGCACGTCCCACCGAATCGCTTCATAGACCCATAAAGAGGCAATCCACATCGTCATAATAATCATCCCGCTAACAACAAATACGGTGAGAAATGCTGTCTGAGAATCGTCTGAACGTCGAATGCTTCGAAGCATCGGGATAAGGAAAGGCCAGATTGCAAATCCTAGCAGAAGATACAACCCTACGCCATCACCGAAGGCGACAAGAAGTGCAAAAAACCACTGTATTGGATTGGATTGCATCGCCTCAAACGATCCTCCTTGAGCAAAGGAAAGACCAACCATGGCTCCAATCGCAAGGGGAATTCCAATCGATAAGGATTGCAATGGATTGCGAGAATATTTCTGGAAGGCTGGAAGCATTCGATCAAAGAGAATCCAAGTAAATAGGAGAATCAATAAGATCCATCCCACGTTGCTCGAGAGGCCCTTTGTCAATACCAGAGTATGGACACTAGCAACGGCAAGAAGAATCCATTTGATGAGATGTGCTCCTTCTTCTTCTAACATTTTTATTGAAGCAATTGCAATCCCCGCTACTGCAAGAGCAACTGTGGATTCAGGATACAAGCGCCCTGTTGCAAAAATAAACGATGGATGGAGAGAAAGTAAAGCAGCAAAATGTGGTTTGCCATTACCGAGCCACAATGCTATACCAATCAATGCCATCATTGGTAAAAACGCAGCAAGAGGAAGAATGGATTCAGGATACATGTCAAGAATCTGCCACCATCCACGCTCCATTATTTTCGTATCATCAGGATTGCTCGCAAGTGGATCTTCGGGGCGAACATCACCCCATTCCAAATCTGGCGTCCCATCCTCATTGGATTCAAGTGCTGCAAGATGAAGGTGAGTGTCAAGGCCATAATCGCTAACAGCCATGGAAGATAGATGGAGAAGAATTCCAAAAATAAGCAAGCCCCACCACGGACGATTCCGTGGGTTTCTCAACTCGCTCATGGTCACAAAGCCATAGGGTTGGGTTCAACACTTTCGGATGTCTCGCCTTGTCATGAGCGGAATATTAGATGGTATCAAAATTCTCGACCTTTCTCGAATTCTAGCTGGGCCATATGCCGCCCAGATGCTCTCAGATCTCGGAGCAGACGTCACCAAAATCGAAGCACCATGGGGCGATGATACGCGTGGATGGGGCCCTCCGTTCACAACTGATTTCGATGGGGAACGGGTTGCTGCCTACTTCCTATGCTGTAATCGTGGAAAATCCATTGTTCAAATGAATTTGAAGGAAGAGAAGGATCGCCTAATGGATATGATCAAGAATGCTGATGTTGTTCTTGAGAATTTCAAGCCAGGAACACTGGAGCGTATTGTTGGAACACTTCCCACGGACACAATTATTTGTTCGATTTCTGGCTATGGCGCAACAGGACCAAGACGGGATGAACCAGGATATGA
>NHFS02000004.1 GCA_002171315.2 Euryarchaeota archaeon TMED117
ATACAATAAACAAGTGAATAATGATCAATGTGGTCACTATCACTGGCAGAATAAAGACGTGTATGAAGTACATACGAGTTACCGTTCGAGGAGTCAATGAAGAACCTCCAAACAAGAGTGTAGCGATGTATTTCCCGATTAATGGTGATGAATTCGCAAGGTTGATTCCGATAACAGCAGCACCGTACGCTAGGCTGTCCCAAGGTAAGAGATAGCCAGAGTATCCAAAGACAATTGTTAGGGCCATGAGCGCTACACCAATCAACCAGTTGAGTTCACGAGGGTTTCGGTACGCACCAGTGAAGTAAACACGACACATGTGCAGGAAAACCGACGCCACCATGAAGTGCGTCGTCCAGTGATGAACCGCCCTGATGATGTATCCGAAAGGAAGTTCAAGCATGATGAATTCCATCGAGGCATATGCAGGCGAAGGATCACCTTCACCTCCCGGGACATAATAGATGCCAAGAACTGTACCAGTAATCACCAGTACGATGAAACTCAGGAACGATATTCCACCAAGGCAGTAAAGAGGATACCAATACCAAATGATTCGAAGTTTGTACTTCTCAGCGTGAGTTAGTGGCATTTGTCGATGCATGTTGTAGTAGGCACCTTTTGACATGTTCCAATAATCTTGAATCCGGAACCGAGTATCCATCCATGAAAAGACCCACAAGAACGCTCTCTCGGAAACACCCATTCCTCCAGTTGATTCCACAGCTCGTAGAATTTCACGACGTGGCATTTCCTCAGTCTCCTTGCGGAGAGTGAATGCCACAAGGACGATGATGAAGGCGATAAAGAACCATAAAATCCAGAACATTGTTGTCATTTATTTCACCTCAGTCACAATATGTCAGCCAGTCGACATAATCCGTAATGCCCTCTACGACCCCGTTGTTTAGAACGATCGGAATAAGCGGAAGTCCAACTGGAGCAGGTCCTCCTGCTTTTCGAACACCTGCATACTTGAATGTGGAACCATTGGAACGATTTCTATTCGTGTTCATTTCAAGAGCAGTGGTGTCAAACCTTGATGAGTGGCAGATGCAGAAGAGTTTGGTACCTCCGTCATCAGTCCCTCCAGGAGTCCATGAATCATCTGTGTAGTTATTGGACACAAGTTGCCATCCAGGAATGCAGCACAAGTGCGTGCATCTTCCAAAGACCATGATGAGGTCATCAGAAGGGTATATTCGTTCATCTTGAGCAACCATGTCCTCAAAGTGACCTACGTATTTACCACTTTCATCGTAACCTTCCATCATTTGGAATCTTGCTTTGTTATTATCTTCCGGACTTCCTTCCCACTTTGAACTCTCAACATAGGTGACGACAACGGGGACTCCGTTCCATACGCCAGATGCGCCTGAAGTGCCTGTGTTTGTTTTTGCAGCTTCTGCGACAAAGTCCTCTTTCGTCATCGTTTGAAGGTGTTTAGCACCGTACCAGGCAGTATCTTCTCGACCTTTCGCCCAAAACTTGACCGAAAGATCACCGGCTGTACCGCCGCCAGGTGGTAGGAGGATTGACGCGAACCCAAGAACGCCCAAAGATGCTGTAAGTACACCCGCAGCAGTGTTAAATCCATAGCGCAAGAACTGACGTCTATTGATGACATTTCCAGCAGCGTTGATGCCAATCTGCTTCGATTCTGGAACGACTAAATCGTAATCTTTTGCCATAAAAATCACCACTTGTACTCCTTCCAGTCTTTCTGGTGTTCAGGAACGTATTTGTTCTGAGAATGCTTCACGATGATTGTATCTGGCAGGATAAACTTGAGGTAAACCAGACCCATGAGTATGAGCGTCGTTAGAACCATGGCAAGATGGAAGGACATGTTTTGCTGATCCCAATCATTTGCAAGTCCGTAGATGAGGGAAAACGACCAATAGCAAATCCAGAATATTCCCCAGACAAAGAAAAACATTGTGAGATAAGAACCACCTGATGGTGCGAGTGAAGCACTAACGATTGTACCTGACTCGGCAACGTTGTGTACTCCATGATCGATTGCAGCATCCATTTGCTCTTCTGTAAGTTCGACACCCTCGAGAGCGGTTCGTGCGTCCTTGACGGTTATGGAGCCATCTGCAACTCCCTTCAGTAAATTTTGAATTGCATCGTCGTACATCACTGGTCACCTCTGCGCATGAGTTTGTATCGAAGACGAAGCTGGTTGCTTCGTCCTTCGTATGAAGTTGAGAATCCATATCGGAGCATGAGTCCTGCAAAAACGATGCACAAAATAACTGCTCCAAACCCGAGTAATCCTAGCCAATGAGCACGAAGTTTAGCGCCCATGTGGTGAAGGTCGGTTCCGATTGAGGTTGGTTCCGGCGGGCTTACATTTCCGTCTCCAGCGAAGACGGTTCGTGTGCCACGTGCCAGACTATCTTCATCGCCTTCTGTGATGGCAAATGTAAGTTGATTCCACATGTCTTCAATCTGGTTCCCGAGACCACCATCTCCGTTGACACTGTTCCCAGTAATCCAGAATACAATGGTTCCTTCGCCTTCAGCGGGAGCTACCCAAGTAATTTCCCACATACGATCGGATTCGGCTGCAGAGCCAGAGGTGTGGGTAAGTGATTGTTCATCGTCTTGCCAGTTATCTACGTCAATTCCTGAAAGAGTACCGCTCGAGACTCGCATGGCGAATCCGCCTGAATACTGTCCTCCTGCATCTGGGCCACCGATGATATGGAGTTTGAAGTCGTACGTCTCTCCAGCGGTCCATGCGTAAGGCACATCATCGAGAATGATTTGAACTTCGTTGGCCGGTACGCCATTGTGGCAAAGACAACCTTCCTTAGCGACATCATCGATTGTATCTGCGCCGTTTTGTTGTTGGCCTCCGATACCTGATGGTAGAGATGTAGCGAACCCCGGTAAAAGGAGCAAGAGCAACACTGCAACGACAATGGAGCGGCGCTTTGTGAATGAACGCGTTCGCATGACTTCACCCTATGTCTCCTCGACTAACACGGACCCCTTAAACATTGTTGGTGAAGCACAAGATTATTGCCTTGCAGTGTAGCGTTTTCTCTCTAAATTTTAACAAAGCAAGGATTCATTGCTTTAACCTTCCTCGCTCATGCATGGCCGAGACACCTTTTGACAACATCTATGACCTCTCAACAGAACAACTTGAACAACTTGATGAGGCGGAAGATTTGATGATCCGAAACAGTCTTGGTGCTGCAGAGAAACTCCTCTTAGGGATGCTAGAAGTAGACGAGAACTGCATCCCAGTCCTCTCTAATTTAGGCCATCTTTACGGACGTCACCTGTCAGAATTTGAGACCGCTATCAAATACTACGATCAAGTTCTTGCGTTAGAACCCGACAACGCTTGGGCGCGTGACGCAAGACGCCGTTACATGCGATTTATCGAAAAGTAAGGTAAGTTCAAGGGCGTTATGCTCAACGGAGGTGTATGGAGTCCTCCCAAATCCTCATCGCAGGAATCGGTGGGCTTGGTTGTACATGGGCTTCAAGAGCGCATGCAAGGGGAGGAGGGGCGTCTCTTCTCATGATCGACGCAGATGAATCCTTTCCACATACCGAAGATGGACACATCATGAGACTCGGGCATACCCTTGACCAATTGGGTTGCGCTGCCTTGCCACCTCTTGCAGAGCAACGAATGAGAGGTCTATCTTCGCGTACTCGTCCCTTTTTGGAAACTGCTGAACTTGTGATTCTTGTGACTGGATTGGGTGGCGGCACTGGGACCGGGGCGTCGCATGAATTTGCTCGACAAGCGAAGCTCCATGGAGCCACAGTCCTTTCAATTGCAGCGTTACCGTTTTCCCAACAACCTACTCGATTGAAGATTGCGACAGCTGAATTGGACCGTCTTGAACATCACTCAGATGTTTGTGTTCAACTTTCATTGGAGCGTCTTGCTCGACAAGCACGAACACGTGGAAAGGATTGGAGTATGGGCTCAGAATGGGTTGAGGACCTCGTTGATGGTCTGGTTCGAACACTACTCTCGATGGGCCTGATTAATCTCGATCTTATGGATTTGCGAGCGATCGTTCGACAACCTGGAGCCTCCACAATGTTGGTCGGTTCCGGACAACACGATAACTTGGATGAATTGTTTGAAACTACAGTCAAAGCCCCACTTGCTCCAATGAACGTAGGTGGTGCCAAAGGTTGCCTGTTACAAATTGAAGGTGGCCTCGGAATGACAATTGGTCAAGTGGATGAGATTGCAACCGCTTTGACATCAGCAGTTGATGCTGAAGCACAAGTCATTCTTGGAGCAAGGGTCACTCCTGAACTTGAAGGAATTATTCGTGTAGTGATGCTCCTCTCTGGAATATCAGACAGTTAATCCAGAAGTTCAACGTCATCTTCCCAATTTGTCTCATCTCCGATAGAGGATGGTTTTTGATTCCAGTCAACAGGATCTCCTATGCTGTCCGCATTGTCATCATCAGATTCTTCTGTTTCTTCTGATTCTTCACCCTTCTCTGTTTCTTTAATTTCCACAGACTCGGGTTCTACTTTAGACGTGATTTCAATTGCCTCAACAGATTCTTTGATATCAAAATCTTTGAACATTCGAGTGATTCTTTTGTCAAGTAAAGATCGCTGTGCCCACACAACAGTTGCGACTACGAGAATGTGACCTCCGATTAGTACTGTTGTCAAATCGTCGAATACAGATGTGATCATGGCAACACTTCCTGCATAGGCATATCCAAATGCTACGCCCCAGAATAACGCATTGTCTTTGGTAAAGAGGTTTGATTTACGCCCATCAGCTTTGCTTGTAAGTGCCCAAATCGCCATGAATACAGTTAGGATCATCAAAACAAGTTCTTCGATAAAAATAAGAGTGTTTGAGGAGGCGGAGTCGATACTACGTACGATGCTTAAAACGTGCCAAGTAATGAACAACTGCGTCACGTGAAACCATCGCTTCGCTACAGTATGAGTCGCTGTGTGCATGGCCGCTTTTTGTCGGAGTGGCCAAGTGAATCTAACGCTGATTCCGAACACAGCAAAGGAGGCAACGTACGGCCATATGCTAAACTCGCCACTCGTTTGGAAAAATCGAAATGCTTCTACAACGAGAATGGTCATGCTGATCATCAGGACTGACGTTGTAACCAGAGAGGGTATTGGGGAGTTTGTCGACTTATCTTTGAGAGTACCAGTTTCAGGTGTACTGATGGAACTTGATGTCGCATAGGCGAAGAACCAACCTTGGGCAGCAGCCCATGCAACGAAGAGGAATCCAAGTGCAGGTGGGATAATTCCTCCAACCTCAGACAACGCACTGTCTTGACCCATTGTAAAGGTCATAATGCCCCACAAAATCAAAGCGAATGCAATCGGTACGAGCAATATTTTGAGTCGTTCTTTTACCGATTCTCCAAAAGAAGCATGGTCTTGCTGAGTATATGAGATCCAGGTTCTAAAGACATCCTTGTTTGATGCTGGTGCAAGCAATATGTACGCCACAGAAAAAGAAATGAATCCAAAGCTTGCTACATCTTCTGATCCAATCTTCGCAGTGACGTGAAGGATACTTGCTGCAATCACAAGAAGGAGTAAATGAGGTGCTGTAGAAGGAGAGAGGAGACTTCGAATAATGGACATTTTCGTAAGTGGTGCATCTTCCTCCATAGAATAGCCTCGTAGTTTTGGTTCTTTAGGGTGTTTGATGTTCGTTTCCGCCATCCTCATCAATCATGAGTATCTCGCTCTGGCATGGCTGCTAAGTTGTCAAAGGCAAAACGGCCAAAACGGCGTTGGATTGGTCTTTCATTCCCGTCATCAATCCGTTCAAGGGGAGATGTGGAGGAACTCATCAAGCAACTCTTTTCAGAGGACATCCATTTCCGTCTTTATGATGCTCACTTTCATGGATCCGATGTTGCGAAAGCATCCTGTGAATTTCAATCGATTAAAGACGATATTGGAGTGGGAATTATTTGTGTCAATCTGGTCGATTATGACGCTGTTCGAGAAATGCTCTCAAAGTCCTCTACAAACGGAAGAATGAATTCGCTTTCATCTTCCGGAAAAATACGACTCGTACGACAACGTTTGGGCCTTCCCAAACCCAAGAAGAAGTAGGGCAACATTTTCACCCTGTTCCTCTTGGGTGTTCTATGGCCGGTGGAGGGACTGCTCCCCCTTTGAAGATTAGCGACGTGTTTTTGTTGATTGGCGTAACGCTTATCATCGGTACATTGTTTATTCAAGAATGGGATCAACCAACGAAAATGAATGGCTCTGAAGGCCCACTACAAGGCACATCTCAAACATTCGACGGTGATTCAATAACGATCAGAGCCGTTGTCGAAAATGCATCTGAAGTAAGAATTCAGATTTTCGAGGATGGTGAAAAAGTCGAAGACATAAGGGAATCAGTGGTAGATGACGGCGATGTTGAGAAGAGTTACGATTCCAATGGAGGGGAATTAGAATGGATTGTTACATTAGAAGAAGGCGTAAATGGCGAAGTCGACGTTGATTTATCTCGAGCTTATGGATTGAATTTTCTTCCCTATGTTCTCGGCTTTGCTTTCGCAGGCTATGGGTTCTCAAGGAGAATGAATGAATCTGTTGAAACTGAAGAAATTCTTGATGCCATCATTGAAGTTGAAGATGAGGCCAAAGAAGGCTGAGATCATCTGAAACCTCGAAGTCCTCCTCCTGACTTGACTTGATCAGAAGATTTCCTGCATCAGAAATACCTGTAAGCGTACATGTCTTTTCTCTATAGATGCATTCCTTAAGCAATAGTTTAAGATTAATTTCTGTTCCTTTGTTTGAGGTATTTGAGAGATTTGATTTGTTCTCAAAGAGGGAGGATACAATTCCATCGAGAAGCGTAAAGAGTTGAGTATTATCCAACTCAACTCCAACTTCTTCAAGAGATCCTCTACCCTTGAGCAGATTCGTGGTTTTTGTGTTAATACCAATGCCGAGAACGAGTGATTGCTCATTCCCTCTTGAAAGCGATTGAAAGAGGATGCCTCCTATCTTTTTCCATTCCTTTGATTCTTTGTCTCGAACGAGCAGATCGTTAGGCCACTTCACCCGGATTGAATCATCTAAAGGAGACATTGACTGGAATGATGATGCTATTTCGAGAGCCACTTGACATTGCAACTGGGATGAGATTTGAGGTATCAGGTTGGAATCGAGTTTCCAGGTACCCTTGAATGAGTCAAGGTGGTCATCCCAGGTTCTACCATGACGTCCCTTGCCATCGGTTTGAAATCTTGCACGTAGAGAGTCACCAGGCTTGTAAGTACCTTCTAACATTTCCGAATTAGTTGAAGATACAGTATGCATTTGTTGTTTCTTTGATTGTACGAAAGGATGCCAAACAGCAAGAACTTGGATTGTTTCACCATCCTCAAAGGTAAGGCTGGAAACGGATTGAGTTGCGAGTCCTTTGGAAAGTAAGACGTTCTTTGTACTCTGATTCGCAAAAAACTCTCTGCATAAGATGAGTCCGATTCCGGTCGGAGATATGAGTTGGAAACGTCGAATCATTTCACCGAATTCATTCAACAGACCAGATGGATGTGTGTCGATTAAGGCTGCATCCTCCATAGGTCCAAGATATTCGTGAGTCTCTTCTGCTGGAATGTAAGGCATGTTCCAAATGACCAAGTCGTAGGATCCTGGATTCATCCATTGCGTGTGTTGGCCATCTTGGGATGGTCCAATGCCGCCTTCGGAAGTAGATATCTCAATATTATTTTCAATGGCATTAAATCGAGTTGCAGCCACAGCATACGGATTAACATCACTTGCTTCCACCTGCCATCCTAATGTTGCTGCGAGTATCGATAAAGCCCCTGAGCCACTGCCGATTTCAAGGAACTTTTTTTTGCCAAAAGGAGTAACTTTTTCGAGAACACTTGCAAGAAGATCTGTATCTTCTCTTGGAGGATAAACAGTATGAGGAACAATGAGGTGGAAATTCTTCCATCGAATGTCTCTCGCCTCACCCCCTAACAATTCGATTTCTCGAGATGTTTTCTTTTCGTCAAACATTTCCAATCGACCTACCCTAATGTCGGTATTTCATGAGACTTTCCAACCTGTTCATTGGGTGTTAAGTCATCGAAAAAGTATATGAAGGGGTGGTAGTTGGGATTGAAAGCCCAAGAAACAACGTTGGGCTCGTAGCTCAGTCAGGTAGAGCGTCGGACTTTTAATCCGATGGTCGCGGGTTCAACCCCAGTCGGGCCCGCCTGCTGCGCTTCAGTACAGCGTTGGGGCAGTGCGGGG
>NHFS02000040.1 GCA_002171315.2 Euryarchaeota archaeon TMED117
AATTCGATGTCCTGAAAGGCTAGAACCTTTCATTTCAACACCGGTATCTCCCACGGTCATGTACCTGCGAGAGGCTTGTCTATCATGACTTCTTCGTTCGACACAAGCATTCTTGATTGGTGACCTACAGCCTGTAATATGGCAGGTGACCGAAGTGGGGACATCGTTCTCGCGGGTTCAGGTGGTCAACAAGCCTCGATGACACTTTCCACTTTGTTTGACCAAACGCATCGTAGTACATCGTTAGTCTTAGCCATTGATAGTCTAATCATCGTTCTGATTGCTTGGGATATTGCCAGCGTATCCCAACAATACTTGGGTAGATTGTCGATGCTTATTTGGGCCATTCCACTCTTTGCAACAACTTCAACTTGGTTTTCATATCGATCTCGAAGGACTTGGGCGTATTGGCCTGGTGCAATTATTTTGGCGCTGGCATCATTACTGTTTTTCCTCTTATTCATTTTAAATCTGTATTATGTGATTCTGGGATCAGTTGGCTCAATTCTCTTCCTATTGATTATGGGTTACGCTTCATACAGTTCATTCAACAGAATGCGTTACCACTTCTCACCATTGTATAAGCAGGGCTATCATACATTTGTCCCGACTCCAGAAGCCAATTTAATGGATGGAGAGATGCTTGCAGCATGTCCAAGCTGCATGGCAGTTCTTGCTATCCGTCCAGATCTTCTTTCTCCCGCAGACACTTGTCCGCATTGTAACAGTCCTCTTGTAAGTCGAGATCTAGCAACTCGGCACGGTTGGGAAGAAGAATGATTTGTGTCTATCCCAAATCAAGGAATTGGAGAATTACATCCTGGACAGAATTTCCAGTCAGGCTGGATTTGGATTCCGCAATTTTTGCACAGTTCGGTAGAATTAGGCTCATTCATAACCACTGAATCGCGAACTATAGAATCACCTACATGCCCAATTTGAACCATCGGTGACTCATTTTTTTCAAGATATTCTTTGCGAATACGCCCTGCTTCTCCAAATAATCCAGCCTTTTGGTATAGTTTTGCAGCCCCTTCAAAATCCCTTGCTAGTTCTAAATTTTTAGCTTGTTTCGCAACTGAATTTGCCATATCTGGTGCTGGAGGTTTGTTTGGTGGCGCAGATATCACTCTGCTAGCAGGTTGTTGTCTGACTTGAGTTTGAGGGCTTTGCTGGGCATACATCTGTGGAGCAATAGGACCAACAGCGATTTGTGGGATGGTTTGAACAATCATCGTTTGCCTTCCTCCATTAAATGAAAGTGAAAGAGCTACAATGCCTGTTATGAATCCTGAACAACATGCTACCCCACCGAGTTCCATTATGCCAGTGGCTATTCCAATAACGTAGAGCATAATACTCAGTGCAAAAAAGGCCCACCAAGTTGCAGGTGAACTACCTCCAGAAGTCTGAGGAGGATTGACATAGAACTGTGCCACATTTGTTGTAATAGTCTCAAGCGTATTATAATAACTATTTTTTGAAGAGATTTTGACTATTAATTTAATTCAACTTGCCCGCATCTATCCATTTACCGACAAGATTAGGGAGTATTTCACCAGCTTTACCTTGATGAAATTCATCGAAGAGATCGTAATTTAGTGGTGCATCAAGGTTGATTCCTATACAATATGATCCCTGTTGTTTTGCCGATGCAAGAAAACCTGCAGCTGGGTACACGTGTCCGCTTGTACCAATTGCAATGAAAACATCACACTGATTCAAAGCCTTCTCGATTTCGGCCATTTGCATTGGCATTTCATGAAACCAAACAATGTGAGGACGCATCATTGTATTCGTACATACAGGACATGACACGAACGATGAGCCTAGATCTTGTGGTTCCATCATCACGTCGACATGATGACATTCTTCACAACGTAACTTCTCGAGTTCTCCATGTATGTGTATCAGATTCTTTGAACCAGCACGTTCATGGAGATTGTCTACATTTTGAGTAACCAGAAGCATATCATCGAGATGGTCTTCCAACGTTGTAAGTGCAGTGTGTCCTGGGTTTGGTTCAACTTCAGACAACTGGCGCCGTCTTGCTTGATAAAAATCCCAAACAAGTTGAGGATTTCTTTCCCAACCCATTGGTGTTGCAACATCTTCGATTCTATGCTCTTCCCATAATCCATCAGAGGCTCTGAAGGTTCGAATGCCTGATTCAGCACTGATACCTGCACCTGTTAAGATGACCACTTTGGTCTCTTTCGTCCACATAGGAATCTACTCCCAGTCATTCTTTTGCTCAAAACTATATTCTTCCAAAGAAGTTTCTTGAGGTACATTTTGTTGTGAATGAGCAACCATTTGTTGAGGTTGATTAGAGACCTGATCACTCATTGGAGTTTGTTGTACAAATTGTCCTTGTACAGCCATTACAGTGCCATCAGGTTGGACCATCATCACTTGTGGTTTTGGCTTTCCAGTGACAAGTCCCACAATCAGTAAAATTAATCCAATGAAACAACATCCACAACTGACTATCGATACAATTCCACCAATGCCTATACTATTGGCATTTGTAATTACAATGTCTCCAGTTGCTTCTATTTCGTATGTGCCAGATTCAGATATTGATAAATCTCCTAGATACGTGTATTCAGTCGTGTCAAATACTTCATCACAAACGGGTTGAAAATATTCATACGATTGATCATCGGGCCCAATGACAGATACTGTAAAATCTTCACAATTTACGGAACCTATTGCATACACTTGCAGAACGAAAGAATCGCCCTCGTCAAAGGTGTAGGTAGTGCCATCTGTCCTAGTATCATGGAGAATATTATCTGATTCAGGTTCAAACCCAATTGCTGCAAAGAGACTAATCAAAGCAACAATTATACACACGACAGATAGAATACTGCCAGCAATCACGAGGCCTTTTTTCATCTAGACCACAATCATGTCGAAGCAAGGGTGAGGTTCTTCCACATCTCTTCTGGAACTTCCATAGCGAGTCTGAGGCCACCCATTGCACCGAGGCGTACTGGGTCATCGACAACGTGTACGTTGACATCGCCCATGTCCGAGAGTCGTCGTTCGATGAGAGCACCGAGTCCACGGATTCCAGAACCGCCACCTGCGAGAACCATGTTTCGACGGAATTCGTCGTGGTACTCAGGGTTTGAGTCAGCGATGAGTTTCTTGACGTTATCGACAATTGGTTCAACGATTGATTCGCAAGCACGTTGCATGCAATCTGTAATGTCGAGCGTCATTGCCTTTCCTTCAATGGAGAAATCTACCATAATCGGATCATCAGGTGTTGATGTGGATACGAAGGAGTATTGTTCCTTCCATCGGCGAGCCATATCCTTGGTGATTTGAGCACCGTTGTACTTGGATTGAACTTCCTTGATGATTTGTGCGTCTACGTAGTCTCCAGCGTATCCAGTGTGCATCTGATCACCTGGGCCTGGGATTGTTCCATAAACACGGCAAAGGTCAGTTGTACCTGCTCCGATGTCGATAACGAGTGTGTGCTCAATCATGTCCAGTGCATATGCAACTGCGAATGGTTCAGAAATAATCATTGCAGCGTTAACTGATCCGGCTGCTGCATCGAAAATTGCAGTCTTGTCAACGTGGCTTGCTTCTGCAGGAGCTCCGATGACAGCGACAACACGATTGTGGTCTTCAGGATCAGAGAGCCCAATAAGATGGGTAATGAAGTGAGCGATGAATTCCCTGTCTTCTTTTGTATCTTTAATGACACCAAGTTCTAGGGGTCTGAAAAGGTTGAGAGCCAAACGGTTCTTGAGTGCTTCTTCTCCAAAGAGTACATCTCTCTTCAAAAAGTTTCGAGCAATTGGATCTTTAGGTGTTCCAATTACAGTGAGTTCTTCTTCTTCGTGATTTCCTGATGAAACCATTACGGAGCGGAAAGTTCCCAAGTCAATTCCAATATACAATACGTCTTCAGCCATAGTGTTCGCCTATTTTACGGACATCCACCCACTTTATGAAGCATCCCTCTCTCAACTCCCCTGAAAAAGAGGCTAAATCAGAAGAATTTTTTTTCTATAGAAAGTTGTTCATAGCCAACTTTCACAGGCCTGGCAGTACCATGCAGAGTACTCTGGATAGAGTTGACCCATGCTGTTGCAATTAGTGCATTCTTTCAATGCGTTATCGCCGAATATTTCCATAACAAGAGCAACGTGTTGTTCCTCTTCGATTCCTAGATGTTGCCTCATAACCCAAAGCATTTGATCTTCACTTGGAGAAATAATTCCATCCTCTAATACAAGGGCAACAACATTCCGATAATCTTCCCACACGTTGACGTCTCTGAAATCTAAGATGACTCCTCCTTTTTCTGCAACAATGTCTTGACCACCGGGGTCGTCAACAAATAAAACCAATGATTCTGGCTTCAAATCATCACTTCGCAATTCAAATGAGATTCTGTTGCCATCAAGATTTGCATAAACAAGTCTTGATGATCGATTAATAACATTAGTAATCGAGCGAGCTGTGGATTCACTGGAACTTCCTCGCTTCCATCCTGTCGGACTTTTTTCATTGAATGCATAGAATTCAGTCCCTCTTCCAGGATATTCAAGCCGTATTTCTTCTCCACCATCAAATCCATTCGAAACAATCGTTAGAGCAGCGACCTCTGTGGATACAATATTATCATCATCATCAAAACTGATCATGAGTGGTTTTCGATCTTCCGATGCGGCATTGTAATGTCCTTGCATTCCACTCATCCACTTATCTTCAAGTCGTTTTAGTGACTGTTCTTGTTCATCTGAGAGATTGGAATCTACACCGAGGACTCCTTTCAGATCTCCTCGCTCCATTTCGTTCTTAAATTCTTGAATTAGTTCGCTATCCCGTCGATGATTTGGTGGTGGTCCGCGAACATTCTTTGAAACATAGTTTGGATCTTTCCACTCATAAGAACAGCGACTGCAAGTCAAGTAACCTTCCATTGTCGAAGGTTGGCTTTCACCACCACAAGTTGGGCAGTCTCCATCTTCTTGTACGGAGATGTTCTCAATCGCTTCATTTCGACCTTTGCGTATACCACCAAAGCCAGCCATGTTCCACCACTAGCGAATCTTTCTATGAACCCTTCTATCGAGTAATTAGAAATTAATTCAAAAGTGCTTTCAGACCATAATGAATCAGATTGTCTTGCCCGTATAATCGTCGAACTTCAAAGGAGACTTTTTGGTTTATTTCTGGTACTCCATTTTCATCATCTGCAAGCATGAAGACTCCTTTTGGTCCAGAACTAAATTCAACGAGAACTGTAGAAACACCTCCGAGTAACGGAGCTCTTAACGAAAATTCAGAAGGCGCTCCTAATGCGCTTAATTTGGTCCAAGTAAGAATTGAAGCATTGTTATCGAGTTTATTCGATACAGGTGGGATTCGTTCTCCTTCATTGTTAAGTTGTCGTGGGGGCCAAAGAATAACCGAAGCATCTTCTTGTGCAAGCAATCCTAACCTTGATGGCATTGCTAGCATATGTTGTGACTGGGAAACATATGCTCCTTGGCTGACTCCAGATACTTCCTTTTTCCATGCTTCATCAATTGCTTTTTTCTGGTCTTCATCAAATGAGTTTTCAGATGAAACCTCTGGCCATTGTGAAAGATTATCGTTCTTTGAAATCCCAACAATGAGTGATGAATTGGAACTGATCAAATGGAATTCGCCATCAGGAACAACTTTCCAATCAGTTGTTGATTCAATAATTGAAGAAACAGGAGCACTTGGAGTATACTCTAAGGATTCAACAAACGACTCAATCTGAATGGTTGATGGCGTCTCTGATTGAAGCAGAAGCAAGGCAATGGTGAGTCTGTCACCATCTGGTCCTGCCCATTCGTCGCCATATAGACTGGTTGCGAACACTCCGTTTTCAAGAGAATACTTTGCAATCGTCATTATCTCTCCCTCCCAAAGATATGAACGGCACATGTTGCCCCTGATCCACCTACGTTGTGTGTTAATCCAACTTCTGCATCACGTACTTGCCGTGTTGGTTCGACTTGGTGACGTAGTTGTTTGAAAACCTCAACCGCTTGTCCGGTACCAGTTGCTCCAAGAGGATGTCCTTTCGACTTGAGCCCCCCGCTTGCATTGACGGTAACGTCTCCTTCGTTACGGCGACCTTGTCCATTGCGTGCAAAGATTCCTCCTTCTCCACGTCCAGCAAATCCAAGGTCTTCAGTTGCGAGTACTTCTGCAATAGTAAAGCAATCATGCACTTCGGCTAAATCTATTTGATTTGGTTGAAGATTTGCGAGAGAATATGCTTTTTGAGAAGCCAATTGGGTTGCACGAAGTTGAGTGAGACTTGGACGGTCATGAAGGGCTAATTTATCAGAACCGGCTCCAGATCCTTTGACCCATATTGGTGTGTCAGTAAATTGATGAGCAAGATGATCGGCAACCAATATGACTGCAGAAGCACCGTCCGAAGTTGGGCAGCAATCGTAGAGTGTCAGTGGATCTGCAACCATTGCTCCGGAACGAGCTTTTTCGAAGGAAACATCCTTGCGTAAATGCGCCATTTCATTGTCAAATCCGTGCATGTGATTCTTAACAGATACGTGGACGAGATCATCATGAGTCGATTCGAATTCATGAAAGTAACGTCGAGCAGTAAGCGCATAGGTTCCAGGGAATGTAAGTCCTGCCAATCGTTCCCATTCTGTATCGCCAGAAACACCTAACCAGTATCTCTTTCTTTCAGCAGACAAATCGTTCATTTTTTCAATGCCTCCTGCTACAACAATATCTGCTTGTCCACTTTTGATTGTCATCCATGCGTCTCTAAGAGCGAATCCCGACGATGCGCAGGCATTTTCGACCCTGCGAACGCTTACACCATCCATACCTGAATGCTCTGTCAGTAATGCTGCAGTATTGCCAAGTTGTGAACCACCAAAAGCAATTGAACCAATGAATGCTTCTTCGACCATATTTGGGGAACAATCGTTGTCTACACTGGAAAAAGCCTTCTCCACTGCTTCCGACCACATGCCTTTCAAGCCCATAGGATGGTTGCCAAATTTTGTTTGACCAGCACCGACCATTGCTACATCGACCATGACATTGCGAGTTCAAACTAGCATTTGATTGAGTCGGTTCAATTACCCGCAGGGTTCATCAATGGGAGGCGATAGGAACGGAATATGCTGCGCCAATGTAGAGATAGGTCTTGTAAATTAAATAACGGGTTTTTCACTGGTACGAACTGTCATGTTTGTAATGAAGAAGGAAAATTCATCATGAGTGATCGTGAAGCAGGAAGCCTCGGGCGTATGCTCGCTCTCGTTTTGAGACACGCTCCTGAGAAATTCAATGTTGAAATGGATATCAATGGATGGGTAAGTACCCGTGAACTAGCAGATTCTATTTCTGGACAACGACGACACTATCATTGGCTCCGAGGATGGCATTTTGAAGCCATTGCCAAGGCTGATGAAAAGGGACGTTACCAAGTTGAAGGAGAAAATATTCGAGCAACATACGGTCATTCAATCGAAATTGAACTCGATCTCCCAACCGATGATATTCCAGAAGCACTTTACTGGCCCTGTGAACCTACAGAAGCAGAAGCGATTGTTCAACTCGGTATCACCTCAGGTAACAGAAATCACATTCATTTGTCCAAAACCATTGCAAATGCACTGGAAGCAGGACACGTCAGAATCAACCGCCCAACGATCATTGAAGTTGACACAATTCGTGCTATAGCAGATGGACATACAATTTACCGAGCAGGTACTACAGTCTATCTAACGGATGAAGTCCCTCCGGAATACTTGTACAAAGTTGGAGAAGACGATCCGATGATTGTTGAAACTGTTTCCCGCTGGGAACAAGAAGAAGAAGAATGATTACTTCTTTGCACCACATGCTGGGCAAAAGTCGAGATCACTTTCCAGAAGTTTACCACAACTCTCACAAACGTGTGCGCCGAGAAGAATCGATTGGCTTTTTGTCGCAGGTGGGGCTGGATGATCTGCCTGAATTTTTGGGTCAACAAGCATCATTGGGTTGACGCCTTGACTTTGTAATTCTCGATATCTATTTGCAAAAATAATGGCTTCTTGGATAGCGACTTCAAGTTGAAATAAACGCTCTTCACGTTCTTTTTTATCGACAATTTCCGAAGCAGAATCCACTTCAGCTTGCAGATGCCGAAGGAAGGCGTCGAGTTGAGGTTCATCATCGCTCATGGCCTGCTCAACGAGAGCAGCCTATTGAATCCTGTGTTTTTGTAGGCATCCTCATGTGGTATTGATGCCTGCGAGACTCATGGGGAGGCGAATTGTTGTCAAATTTGGTGGTGCCCTTATCACTAAGAAAGACGAACAATGCGTTGCTCATACCGAGATTATCAGAAATCTTTGTTCAGTTGTCAAATCGATTACAGAACAAGGGATTCAAGTTATCATCGTACATGGAGCAGGTTCATTTGGGCATCTAAAGGCGAAGCGTTGGAGATTAAATGAAGGGTATATTCCCGAATTTGAGTTCTCTGATGATACTTGTACGTCACAACTTGAAGCTGTTGAACATGTTCGAAAAGATATGCTGAAACTCAATGCGATCGTCCTTTCTGAATTAAAGCAAGTCGGTCTGAACGCTCTTTCTCACCCACCTCATGAATGGGCATCAAATTTAGGTCCTGGATTCTTAGGAAATCTTGATCGATTTCAATCAGATGATGTTGGAGTTGTGCACGTTTCATTTGGAGATGTTGTCGATGTTGATGAGGATCGTCAGTTCGGAATTCTATCAGGCGACGACATTGTTGCTAGACTCTCAATCGAATTACCTGATATTGAATCCCTAGTTTTTGCTATGGGTGGTGTTGACGGTTTGCTCAAAGTCCCTCCTCATGTTGCGACAGAAAAAGATCTGATAGAGAGATGGTCACCTGAAGTATCCTATCAAGGACTTCACCAAGCAGATATTGATGTTACTGGAGGCATTGGATTGAAAATCAAACGAGGTCATTTAGTAGCACGCAACGGAGTTAGTGTTCATTTGATCAATGGCGAGTATCCAACTCGTATACTGGATTTGGTGTGCGATAGGCCTTGGAGAGGTACCACAATTTTACCCTGATGTGATTCTATGGATTTTGCGATATACTCAGTTGGAATTATTCTTGGTTTTTCAGTCATACGTTGGTTAACTGAAAATATCAAATTTCATATTCGGAATAATGTTGTATGGGTGCATCATTGGATTTTGGCCTTTGTTGCTATGATTGCATTATTCTTTTTCGAAATAGAGTATCCGTTCCTATGGGGAGTTCTTACCGGTATTGCTCTTGAAGGGCTTGGTCGTAAAAACTGGTCAATTCGTCGAAAGTAGGAGCCATTTCTCTCCGTAAGGAGGCGAACTGACTATGTATTGGGTGCATAAAGACTGGTTGGGGCTCATATGTCGAACTATGCATCAGGAGATGTTCCAGAAGCTGCTATTGACGAGCAGGCTGCTGGTTTGATGGCATCTTCAACCGTTGATGCGACCCAAGCAAACATGATGGCCGAAGCGGTCTTGCAAGTTGATGAAAACGATCTTGTTGTGGGTCCTATAAGCAAGGCAGATAGCCATTATGGGGCCGGTTCACTGCATCGTGCATTTAGCGTTCTATTGTTTGATAAGAACAATCGCTTGCTTTTACAACAACGAGCACATGACAAAATCACCTTCCCAAGTGTTTGGGCAAATTCATGTTGCTCACATCCTCTAGCAAGTGCAGAAGAGATGGACGAAGAGAATGCTATGGGTGTAAAATTAGCAGCCATTCGAAAACTTGAACAAGAACTAGGAATTGATCCAAGTTCTGTTCCAATCGAAGATTTTCATTTCATCACGAAAATGAAATACTGTGCTCGCATGAACGCAGAATGGATTGAACGGGAAATTGATCATATACTGATGATACAAGCTGATGTTGAAGTCCATCCTAATCCAAATGAGGTTGCTTCTATTCGATGGGTTGACGAACATGAACTTGAACAGATGCTTGTTGCTGAAGATTCAGATGATATTGTTGCACCTTGGTTCCGTTGCATTGCAGCTCGAGTGATGAATAAAGATTGGTGGAAGGCTATTGGGGATGCAGATGCATGTGCATCGCTTCGTGATGATTTAATCCATGATATGGGGGATGTGACTCACATGCTTCCTGGAGCAATTGGTGCCGACTTAGCAACGAGTTTGCAAGAGGTTCGACCGTTTATTGAGCGTCGTATTGTCGAAAGCCTGCAAGCTTCACGTCATGATCGACTCGCTGCAGCAATGCTTCACTTGATTGAAGGCGGAGGCAAGCGGATGCGTGCTACACTTCCCTGGCTAGTCGGTAGGGCTGTGGGTGATACGCACTCTGGCTTGTTAGACATCGGGGCAGCGATAGAAACAATTCACAATTTTACTCTTGTTCATGATGACATTATGGATGATGATGAAATCCGAAGAGGTAGAAATGCAGTTCACATTGAGTATGATGTTCCTACTGCAATTAATGCAGGAGATGCGATGCTTGCAATCGCCTTTGAACGTCTTGTAATGTCTGCTAACATCGACATTGAGGACATACCATCCCTTGTCAATCGCATTGCTTGGATGGTTCGTCGTGTATCTGAAGGTCAACAACTCGATATAGAATTTGAGACCAGAGAGAGAGTTACTGAAGAAGAATATCTTGAGATGATCGAAGGTAAAACAGCAGTGATGTTCCAAATTTGTGCTGAACTAGGTGCTCAAGTAGCTGGATCCGATCAGGACATTATCGATTGCTTGTCGGAATGGGGACTTTCGGTTGGGCTCTGTTTCCAACTTATGGATGACTTAATCGATGTGCTTTCGGATTCTAAGACATTGGGTAAACCGACAGGTTCTGATGTAGCACAAGGTAAGCAAACACTGATGGTAATCCATGCATTAAATCAACCAGATAGTGAAGTTAAGACTAACTTACTTAATGTACTGGGGATGGGTGAAGCGGCTTCATCTGAAATGATTGAACAAGGTATCAAGTCGTTAAGCCAACTTGGTTCAATCGCTTATGCTCGTGATAAAGCGAACCAATATCACAAGAGGGCTCATGCATGTCTCGACCGCTTACCAGATGGTCCGGCCATGCTTGCACTTCGAGAATTAACAGATCTTCAACTCAAGCGATTGAGTTGATTTCAAACGTCTCATCACTCTTGATGACGCCTTCAGTAATCACTCGCGTATACCAACGTGTTTGGTTTGGATTCAATTTATGGGACAGGTGTTTGAATTCTCCACTTGTAAACGAATCCCGAATTGTTTTGCATGGTGGTGCTGGCGTTGTAATCTCCAATTCTACGTGTTCGAATCTTAATCGAGTACCTTGTTTCAGTATGGATGCATCAATATCGAGGAGAAGATTTTCTCCAGTTGTACCACCTTCTATTGGATGCCCTTGGTTTTGAAGGAATTCCAGTGTTTGATTCGATAAAATACAGACAGCACGATTTGGTCCACCGTGGTGCTTCGTATCCCTAATACGTTCTCCTAGAACTCCATTGAAACGTACGTCTATTGAATCAACTGATGGCTTTGGAACGCCACCTTCCTCTGTGGCAAAAATGCCGAGGATGGATCCTGTCAACATGCTCAATCAGAGTAGTAGGATTCTGAGTTAGGCTCTGGCTTCAATCCCTTACGGGTACGAATTTGAGCAACAACCTTGTCGAACAATTGTGGAGGAAGCATTTCGAATCCAAGATTCTCTGTGTTCCAAACCGCACGTCCTTGAGATGCTGCACGAATATCGTTTGAGAAACCGAATGTTTCTGCGATTGGGAGTACACCAACAACAGTTGTTACTTCACCTTCACTTGGCATATCTTCGATGATACCACGACGGTTGGTAACTTCACGAGTTACTTGTCCAAGCCAATCGTTTGGTACTGAGACGAAGGCTTTCTGCATTGGTTCGAGGATGATTGTCTTAGCACGCATCATCGCGCCCTTGAGTCCGTTACGTACAGCAGGGATTGTTTGTGCTGGGCCTCTGTGAATCGCATCTTCGTGGAGCTTTGCGTCAGTTAAACGTACAAACATTCCTTGTACAGGTTCATCAGCAATTGGTCCCTTGACACAGACTTCATTGAATGCTTCAATGATCAATTCACGAGTTTCGTGAAGTCCTTGAATACCCTTGGTGTCGTTAACCAGTACGTTGGTTCCGTTGATAGCGTAAATCTTACGCATTAGATCTTTATCCATTCCAAGAGTACCAAATTTGTTTCCAACTTCTTTAGCATCGTTTGGACGAACAGTTCCTTCCTTGAATTCTCCAGCACGTAGAGCAGAAACAACTTCAGGAGTAAGTGGTTCGACTTCGAAGAAGAAACGGTTGTGTCGGTTCGGTGATTTACCTTCGAACGGCCGGCCACGGTTGCTTCCTTGTAGACCTTCTCTGTAAACAACAATTGGTGGGCTTACGCTTACCTTGATGTTCTGTTCCTCTTCGATTCTGTAGACGGTAATCTCGAGGTGAAGTTCTCCCATTCCAGCGAGCAATGCTTCTCCAGTTTCTTGGTTTGTTGTGACCTTAAGTGAAGCATCTGATTTTGCTAGAGAGCGAAGAGCATCAATGAATTTTGGAAGATCTTTCATGCTCTTTGGTTCTACAGCAACTGTAACAACTGGGTCTGAGTAGTGACGAATTGCTTCGAACGGAGTAAAGTCCTTGTCTCGTGATAGTGTTACACCAGCAGCAGCACTTCGAATACCAGTTATCGCTGCAATATTTCCAGCGACAACCTTTGGAACAGTGATTCTGTCTCCACCGACCATCATGCTAACTTGTTGGACACGCTCTGCTTTGGATGCTCCAATAGCGAAAACGGATTCACCTTGTGCAATTGCACCGGAATAGATACGACCGACTGCAACTTCTCCTGCGTGAGGGTCCATCCAAATCTTGGTGATCATCATTGCAAGTTCTGCTTCTGGGTCACAGCCAATCATTGCCTTTCCGATTGTAGAATCGAGATCTCCTGTCCAAATGTTCGGGATACGGTATGGTTGTGCTTCGACAGGACCTGGGAGTTTGGTAACAGCCATATCGAGTAGAACTTCGTGAACAGGAGCCTTGGAAGCAAGGGTCTTCTGGTCTTCATTGTTACAGTATTCAAAAATTTCAGTCATTGAAACACCGGACTTCTTCATGTATGGGATGGTAATTCCCCAGTTGTGATATGCACTGCCGAATGCGACAGTTCCGTCCATAACACTGACTTGCCATGTCTTCTTGAATTCTTCAGGAGCGAATTGCTTGATCAATCGGTTGACCTTGGTAATTGTCTCTTCAAATCTCTTGAGCATGTCTTCTGGAGTCACTTGCAATTCATTGATGAGTCGATCGACCTTGTTAATGAAAAGAACAGGCTTTACTTTTTCCTTGAGGGCTTGTCGAACAACAGTTTCTGTTTGAGGCATTGGGCCTTCTACAGCACAAGCCAGAATGAAACATCCGTCAACCGCACGCATTGCACGTGTTACGTCTCCACCGAAGTCAACGTGACCAGGTGTGTCGATGAGGTTGATGAGGAAATCTGTTCCGTCTACAGCGTGCACCATTGATGCCGATGCTGCGTTGATGGTGATTCCACGAGCGGATTCTTGCTCATCGAAGTCAAGAACACGGGCAGCACCTGCGAGATCACTTGACATCATACCTGCACCAGCAATGAGGTTGTCAGAGAGCGTCGTCTTTCCGTGATCAATGTGCGCAGCAATACATAGATTGCGAATTTGCGGCAGGATGTGCATGACTTCTGTAGCCTTTTTGATGTTGTCTTCTTTTCGTCCCATGGTGTCCACCTGTCTGGTTCATTTCGCCCACTTGAATGGGGTTCTTAAGTGAGTCGCAAAAGTTCAACGGAATTCTTGCGTGACCTTGTTAACTTCATCGTGCGGATGCAGCGATTCTCTCAACTTCTTCTCGCTTGGAAACTGCATATGATGTCGAGTCTCCTTCGGAAGCTTTGTTGAGTTCATTGATGATGCATTGTTCAAGGGTTCTCTTCGACTTGTGAGTCCCTTGTTGTGCTCCTTTTGCAAGGTTCTTCAGAGCGACATCGAGTCGTCGTGAAGGAGAGGAGTCAACAGCCTTTGGTTGAGAAACGGCTCCGAATTTAATTCGAGTGATTTCTTCCATAGGTGCTGCATGACAGATAGCGTCAACGAAAACCTGCAATGGGTTTGTCTTTCGGCGTTCTGCAATCGAATCGAGGGCACCTTCGAATGCCTTCATTGCACTTTGTTTCTTACCGGTGTAAGATCCAGTACGCATGAGTTTGTTGATGTAGCGTTCTACGACGCTAAGTTTGGACTTTCCAAACCACATGTTTGCGTGTCGTCCACCGGTGTGAGGTACGCCAACTGTTGAGAGATTAACATACGGTGCAAGTCCAGGGTCGCTGCAGGTTACTTCAGCAGCATCCCATTTTCCGAAAACTAAAGTTCCGATTCCAGCGATAGGTCGTTCGTCTACGATTACTTCTTCTGTCATCATCAACACCTCAGCGTACAGGCTTCTCCTTTCGGCCACGAACCATTTCGTCTAGAGAAACGCCGTTGACTTGGATGACCTTGTATCGGACACCAGGAATATCTCCGTATGAACGACCCATGCGTCCACCGATACCTTCTACCATAACCTCATCGTGTTCATCGATGAAGTTGATTGCACCATCGCCGGGAGCGAAAGCTGTGAGTTTGTTACCGTTCTTAATCAGGGAAATCTTGACGGCTTTACGAATTCCTGAGTTCGGTTGTTTTGCTTCAATACCGACTTTTTCGATGACGATACCTTTGGCTTGTGTGGACCCAGCAAGCGGGTCATGCCGTGCTCGAGACTTGAGCATACGCTTCTTGTAGCGACGATCCGACCAACGGAATTTCTGTCGATCTTTAGCCATCTTGGCGCCTGCAAACAGTCCTCTACCCATGATAATCCCTCATTCGAGCAACTTTCCGACTTTGCTTTCATATATCAAGTCGCCGTTTGATAGACCAGATATTTTTATAGAAACCAATCGAAGAATAACATCATAAATAGGATGCCTATGGTATAGATATGATTCCACAATCGATGCGACCATTTTTATCGTTAATTACAATACTTATGGGGTGCCTTGTAATTGCAAATCATTGGGTTGAATTTGTTTCTGACAACAGTGACCTGCTTACAAGTCACATTCTTGGCACCTTATGTCTTCTTTCCGGCCTAAATTTCATGTCTGCATCATCAGGTGATATTGAAGAGGTTCAGGCACGCTACCAAGAAGATACACAGACAAAGTTCTGATGGTTGTGATTCAATGGCTTTCCGTGATCATTTGACTCATGCTCGGCTTGTCCAAGATGAGACAAGTCTCATTCATGGCGTTTGGAATTACAGCAGAGAACACAATCATCCAATGTTACTTTTTGATAACATATCTGAGGCTCAAGGCCAAAAAATTGCTGTGAATATGCTTACGAGAGATAGGCTCTGTGAGGCAATTGGAATTCAACCAGATGTTTACATCGATACACTTGCATGGGCAATGAAGAATCCAAGTGAACCCGTGATTGTTTCTCCTTCAGATGCTCCTGTGTATGATTGCATGCAAGATGAGGTCGATTTGACTGCTTTACCTATTCCTCATCACTGGCCACAAGATCGTGGGAGATACATGTCTGCTAGCGTTATTATCGCTGAAGTTGATGGAAGGAGAAATATGAGTTTTCACCGGCAATTCTTGCTTGATGAATCTCATCTTGTCGTTCGACTTGTACCTCGTCACCTTCGAACTATGGTCGACGAGGCGAGAGCAAAGGGTCATGAGGTGAACATCGCTATCGTGAATGCTCCAGATCCAGTTGTTCTTCTTGCGGGAGCTATGTCATTTGATGAGCCCATTGATGAGTTAACCATAGCAGCAGCTCTTCATCAAAAACTCTACGACACATCGCTTGAACTCGTAGCATTGCCAAATGGTATTCAAGTTCCTGCAAATGCTGAATATGCAATGTGGGGGCGTATTACAACAGAAGATGGAGATGAAGGCCCATATGTTGACATTACTGGGACAGTTGATGATGTTCGACAAGAACCTGTCATCGAAGTTGACGGAGTACTTCATCGAAATGACCCTATTTTCCATGCACTGATACCAGGTGAGGCTGAACATAAGACCCTGATGGGTTTGCCAAGAGCACCGACGATCAAGGATGCGGTTTCAGAAGTTGTCGATTGCATCGACGTTCACATGACAGAAGGGGGCTGTGGATGGCTTGCTGCAGTTGTAAAGATTCGAAAACATTCTGAAGAAGATTCAAAGAAGGCTATTGAAGCAGCCTTGGCAGGTCATCGTTCGATGAAAATGGTTACAATTGTCGATGAGGACATCGATATTGGAAACCCAGTTCGTGTTGAATGGGCAATGGTGACTCGTTGGCAACCTGATCGAGATACCTATATTTTCAGTGATCAGAAAGGTTCGAGTCTCGACCCTTCTCGTTACGCTGACGGAAAGACATCCAAGGTTGGCTTCGACGCAACCATCCATCACGAAGATAACCCAGAAGGCTATCAGAGTGTCCAATAGGAGGGTCGCCATGCGAGAGCATAGTGGAGATAATCTGCAACATCCACGAAGAAATTTGGGTAATCGGTATCGCTCCCAAGCTCAGAAGTTTGTTCGTTTAGCGAAAAGTGATCCTGAACGTTCAGGTTCTAATTTTCAATGGGCAGAGCAAAACGCAAGACAAGCGATCTTGCATGATTTCACGGATGAAAGAAATTGGCGATGCCTTGCAGACATCAAAGTACAACTCAACGATAACGATGGATTAGGAATTGTACTGGAAGATGTATTCACGGTTCTTGGCAGAGAAGTCAAACAGTTTGAAAAGTTGAAGAATCTGAATTATATTGAGTATGGACTTGAACTTTTAGAGGCTGCATTTTCCAGAGACCCTCTCACGGCAGATGCTTGGTGGGAAGCGCTTGTAATTCGCGGCGGTGGTGATGCTCAAAGCGATGAAGTTCTCCTTGAGATTGCTGATTTTGCAGACCGCTGTAGGGATTTAGATTTCCGTGACCAACGTGCTAACATCATCTATGGAAGAAGAATTGAGCAATTACGAATTCAAGGGTTTGAGGATCTGTTCATTGAATTATGCAGGCATTTACTCGCTCATCGACCTTCAAATCACGAATTATGGATGCAACTTGGACGATTGCATGAACGAAGAGAAGAGACGGATTCCGCATGGTCATGCTACGATCATGTCCAAACCCTGCGCCCACATATTCTAGCACGTGATGAATATCTCTCACGACTTACTACGGCAATGGATGGGGGCGAATCACAACCTTGGAGTGGTCCAGAACTCAAACATCGTACTGCTTTCCTAGAACAAATGGAATCCTTAACACGTCGTGTCCGTACAGTGGATTTAGAAGAACAACCACAACCTGTTTCTGAAAAGCCCGATGAATTTATTCATCCAGATAAGGCCAAATTGGATGTCTTAATTGAATCTGAAAACATTTCCGAAGCATTCTTCCTAGCACGTCGACTGGTAGCCTCTGGAGAGGACTGGGCAAACTCATATCTTGAAAAATGCCGCAGTATGATGTAGGTGTTTTGATGCGTCCAACATTTGTTCTTGCCTATGTTATTCAAGATCATAATCCCAATTCTATAATCAATGGTGGAAGGATTCTGATGGTACGTCATCCTGACAGAGGATGGGAATTTCCAGGCGGTCATATCGAACATGGTGAAACTCCAGAAGAAGCTTTGATGCGAGAGCTTCAGGAAGAAATTGGTGGAAAAGGCACGTTGATTTCTTGGAATACAGAATACTACCCCAACGGATGGGTAGGATTGGTTACTGTTCATTCAGAAGACGAACCATTTCATCAGAAATCTTGGACGGTTGCTGACAAAGTTGTTAGCGAAGTTCGATGGTTTGAACAGGTGCCTCCATTTACCCACTGGGATGCTCAAGAGGTCATTGATTTGAGCCACTGGGTGGATTCTATAGAATTAGGGCATTAATTCTTGAAGTCGTTTTGTCCACTCTATGTGGAGTTCTTCGTCGATGTTCGAACCGAGAACAACTGCAACAAGCATTGAATCTTGAACATGTTCCGATTGACCAATCAACCAATCCATTTGGTCAAACTTATCGAGTCGGTTCGCCATCATTACCATGGCTCTAAGATCTGGTCGATCTTCACCTCGTGGTGTCTTATCCAAATTCTCCATACACCAAGTAAAGACGCCGTGAACATCATCTGGATGAACAGAAAGAGTAGGTGTTTCCTCACTTGCATCTCTTGGCTTTGCTTCATCAACTTGATTTTGGAAACGAATGGCTTGTTCATCTTGATGGTCTATTGTTAAATCCAAAAAGAGCGATCCTGCTTCAATGGCCATTGTCGGTTGTTGGGCTAGAATAGCATGCGCATGACCGTTCCATGCATTTCTGGCTGCATCGAACATATGTCCATATCTTGCATGAATTCGTGTTGCTCCTATACGTGAAATTGCAATTGTTTCATGAGCATGGTTTTCCTTACGTGATATATCTCCATAGACTTGCAGTGCCATCAAATCTTCACCATTCGCTATATGAAATGCGGCTTTGTTTAACAATGACAGGTCATGATCTCTGCTCGCTTTCGAAACAGACTTCAAACGTGTTTCTGCCCAAGTTAAATCCTCTTCAGCAGCAGCCGTATCGCCACGTTCGAATCGTTGCAAACCTCGCTCCATGCGAAGTCTACCTTCAAGGGCGAGATCCCTGGTATCAGGAGACCGACATAGCGTCAAAGCATGTTCAATAGCCTCTTCGAGTCTGGTATCTCCAAGCATTCTTCTTCGGACAAGATCGAATGTAGCCCGTTGAGCAGGCGATAGTTCAGGGAGGATTAATTCCACTAATTCTGCAGCATCAAGATATAATGCAGCTTCAATAATTGCCATCCAGTCATTCCAACCTGATTCAGACAACCATTGCTGTGCCACATCCAATTCCACAGGACCTTCTGTTCTCCATCTTGAAATAAATAATCCAGGTGCAGTTGGCCTCATTGTTTCAACTCCTTTTGTAAGGTCAAATGGGCAATGAATGAGGATTCCGCTCTTATGCGATCGATTTCTCCAGTCCAACCTGCTGCACCATCATGTCCACCGCCTTCTCCACCATGTTGTTGAGCGATTTCTTGCATGATTTTACCGAGGTGTACACCACGTAGAGTAGCATTACGAGTGGCTCGAGCCGTCAATCTGGTTGAACCATCTCTAAATCGTGAAACAAGGGTTACATCTGAACCAACACCGAGAAGCATTGATGCAAGCCTTCCTTCGAGCGTACCCGCATATGTTGTTACCAGAGACCAATCGCCTGCAGCATGCATTTTAGATCGAGACATACCTCGCAATAAACTACCACGTTCACTCGGGTTTGTTTGTTCCTTTTCGATATGTTCTGAAAATTCAGCATAGTCAATGGCCGTATCTTCAAGCAAAAGAGAAGCGGTGTCGAACGACGATTGGTTTGCATGTTTGAAACGGCCAGTATCTGTGATCAAGCCTGCGAGGAGCATCTTACGGACATTCGTCGATAGGCAATTTGGGGCATGTTTTGATAGGAATTTTGTGATAATCTCTGTAGTTGCACGAACATCCCATTGCAACATTAGGTCATCCTCTTTCAGTTCCCATCCATTGGTTGCGTGATGATCAATAACCAACAATGGGACATCAGGTATGTCAAAACCAACTTGGTCTGGAGATCCTGCATCGACGATGACAATTCCACCCATCTTCGCAGGCCAAGCAGTTCCTTTTTCTGTGATTTTTCGAAATGGAGCATCGTATTTTGACACCATTTTCTTTGCTACTCTACCGAGGTGTAATCCACAGGACAACATTCCTGAGTGATAAGAGGACAATGCGATTGCTGAACCAACTGTATCCATGTCGCCATTTTGGCCTGTAACAACTGGGACAGCACCGGTTTCAAGAGCATTATCAAGCCATGATTTCATGGCTTCGAGTTGTTCTTTTTGTGAACTCAAGCTTCTCCCTCAAGTGATTTCTTGAGTTCTTCGTATGCTGTTACAAGTTTTGCTTCATGCTCAGCGAGACGTTCAGCATGCTCTGATAGTGTTGTATGGGTAGTCTTCAATTCCTCAATAAGTTCGTCACGATTGTCAACTTCGACCAAGACTCCACCGAGTTGTCTGTGAAGAGATAGGCCTTCAGGGTGCTTTTCTACAGCATCAATTGTCGTTTTCAATTCTTGCAACTGAGCACGAACTGTTGCGACTTGATGGCGTGCATTTTGTACTTCAGAAACGACAACTTGGAGTTGTTCCATGGTGCTCATGATTCATTCGAATCACTATTGGTTGATGAACCTGCGGTTTGGATTACCTTGAGAATTTCATCTGCAGCGATAAGACCACGTATGCGTGTGTTCCACATTGCTCGGAGATCCTTTGCGTTCGCTTCATGCAAGTTAAAACTGAACTGTTGATCATCAATCGATATCGTTTCAGCCTCGCTGGCTAATGATTCTCGCAATGCTTTACGCTGGGTTACATCATCACGTTGGATTGTGCAAACCAAGGAAAAAGGCGTCTCCGCCATTTTGAATCACTCCTCTTCTTCAGATGCCTTACGCTCAAAGTCGAGTGCAGCTTGCTGAGCAATGAATGCCATATCAGCAGTAGTTGCACCTTCAACAGATCGTCGAAGAATACGTGCGTTAGCGTCGCTAGCACGTGTGAATGGTTCCCACGCGCCACCAGCAAATGTGTGTCCGCACTTTCCACAGGACCAAATTCCTACGGATTGGCGGGTCACCTTGCGATAATGGCAAACCGGACATGTGTATTTTGCATTTTTCTTAGCCAATGCGCTGCCAGCATTTCTTCGTACGCTAACACCGTAACGTGCTCCAAATCGTGCCGTAGCCTTTGCTTTCTGGGTTCTCTTAGCCAATCAGTTCCCCTCCTTTTCTGCAACCATTTCTCGTAGTTCAGTACACTTCTGCTCTGCGACCGCAAGAATCTCTGCAAATTCGCTCGGAGTGAACACTCCTCTTAGTCCCTTCTGTAGGGAATGGAGGTGTCCTTCATCACCGAGAGTAATGTGGATTCGCTCGTCTCCGCCCAATTCTTCTTCTTCAGATGGGTCGTAAACAAATCGTCCACCAGCACGTGTAAACGATGCCATGATTGGAGAGCCGTTGACTTTGAGTTTGTGATCTTCGCCAACATCAAATCGTTCAGCTGGAACGACTGCGGTTCTCAATGCTGCAATAGCAGCAAGTCCAGCAGCATCGAAGATGTTTCCTCCGTCAGAAAGAACATGGATGTCAATCATAACACCCCATACTTTCTCACCAGGAACGATACAGAGTTCTTCCATATCGATGCATCCTGACTCACGGATTCCTCTATCGACAACTCGACCCAACTCAATGGATTGAGGTGAAGGTGGTCCTGGCTCATACTTTCGGTGAGCAACAGGGCGGAGTTCAGCACCACACATCAAGGAACCTTGTGTGGGTCGGTCTGGCCATGGAGTTCTAATTTCGAATTTTACACCAGCATAAATGATGGTATCTCCCCAAACAACCTTTGCAGATCCTTCAGCGTTGTAGAGACAGTCGACTTCGAGGGAAACATCTCTGCTGTCCCACTGTCCACGTCCATCAATTCGCTGGTCATCTGCTGCAAGTCGCTCAAGTTCTTGGCGCAAGAGTGTAGGTACAAGTTCAACCATCAGTTATCACCTCGTTCATATCGGCGCTTAAGCGCATCAACCATGAGTTCATGAATTTCTGAAGCCGCTTTGAAATTATATTCCATAGCAAGATTGAACTCTTCAATTGAAAGGTCTCCATCCATTTGTAAGAAGGCAATTTCTCCAGTGTTCGGAAGAATTCCAACTGGTAAGTCGGCTTGTCCATAGTTGTCCTCTGCTTTGTCAAGGTCGAGTACAACTGTGTCTTCGATCTTTCCTGAAGCAACACCGACAATCATGTCACGCATTGGAATTCCAGCATCGGCTAGGGCAACTGCAGCGGCAGTAATACCGACGCAACGGGTACCTGCTTCAGCAGCAAGAATTTCAATTTCAACTCGAATCTTGGAACGTGGGTAACGCTCGACAAGGACAACGGACTCAAGTGCTTCCGCAGTAACTTTGGAAATTTCTCTTGAACGTCGATTAAATCCAGGTCTGATACGGTCTCCAGTTGAGAACGGTGCCATGTTGTATCGTACATCAATGACCGCACGATCTTGTCGTTGAATCTTACGTGGATGTGCTTCCATTGGCCCATATACTGCTGCAACTGCAACGTTCAGTCCATGGGTAACCATGGCAGAACCATCTGCGGCAGGTAAGACACCCGCTTCAATTGATACTGGTCGCATTTCATCTACTGTGCGTCCATCTAGTCTTTTTCCATCGTCTCGCAATAGCTTGACGTCTCCATATCCTCCCATTAGTTTTCACCTCGTTGTTGTTCAAGTGCATGTACTGCATCTTCGAAATTGTTCATATGGCCTTCATCTGCCAATTTTTGAATCAGTTCACGTGCTGTGAACATGTTGTCAGCATCTCCGTGGATCCAAACTCGGCCGTTATCTGCGACGATAATTCGGCAATCTGTAAGATCTCTGATTCTGCTAACCATTGAATTGTTATCTCCCCGTAGTGTATCGATGAGATTGACTGGAATTGAAACAACGCAACCTTCGTTAAGTCTTCGCAGACCAATGCCCTTCATTGTAAGGACCATGTTGTGTGCCTCATCCACTTCTTGAACACGAGCGAGTGCTGCGTCTCCGATACCAAGGTGTTGTCTTGTTGAACCGAATTCAACCTTCCATGGTGCAAGTGACATAGGTAGGAGTGCTTGGAACGGTCCGTTCACGTCAAAGAACCACAGGTTGTTTCGAACTTCTGCAACCACGCCGACGATTAAGTCGCCTGATCGTGGCATGTATGCACTGTTGATTGGACGAACTGAAACAACATCGTTTTGTTCGTTAAGCCACCCGAGTCGGGTTGCGATGAATTCTTCGTTCTGTGCAATTGCACCAGAACCTGCGTGCTTCCCGGTTGATGGTCCGATGACCATTCCCGGGGTCACTAGGCGCTGCTCGGCGCCACTTCGACCTTCGGACATTCTTTTCTCTCCAGTCCCGGCCACTGGACATCCCATGATAAAGGACACCCCTGAGCCTGTGTTACAATTCCTTGACTTCTGCTTCCGATGCACGCTTCAAAACTTGTCCAATAATGTCGCCTTTCATCCCTGCAGGAATCTCAATTACACATGCCCAATCTCCGTTTTCCAGCCACCCTTCTTTCTGTTGATAGGATCTTAAGAGATTGCTTACTCTTCCATAAGACGAACCTGGAATTCGAAATGCTAAACGTACAGATTCGAAACTGAGTGGAATCAGAGGCTTTAGTTTGGCGATGGCATCTTTCACTTGTTCTTCTAAACGCTTGAACGGATCGACGGTGTATTTTGATTCATTCAATGCCAATTCGATTCGAGTTCTCGGGTGAGGAGATTTCGAACGTGGATCGATTGCTTGTGTCTGGATATGATGAATGATTTGCTGACGCATTGTTTCTACACGTGCTTTTCGTTGAGCAGTTGTCAATTGAATCGTTCCCTTTTCAAGAATAATCAAAAGTATTTTTCCGACGTCCAATGTTTCAAATGTCTTCATCAAGATTTCTTCAGTAGGCCTTTCACCACCACGTGCATCATGGAAAATTTCATCCATGGCCATGACTTCATCAAGATCAAATTTAGTTGGGTCGAGTTTCCACTCTTCGATTTTATCAGGATCAACAAGTGCTTCGTAGCGCTTACCGCCTTTTTCAATGCGAGCAAGAACGGAATTGTCAAGGCTTACCATTGTTCCACCAGTTGAATGATGGAGGAAGGAATCAATGAATCTATCTGCTTCAATCCTCAAGAGGTTTGAGTCTATCGAGTTGCTTTGTAACTTCGCCACGGTCTAGGATTCTGTATCCATCTGAGTCAACAACAACAACTTCAACAGCCTCTCTGTTAAGCTCTGTATCATTTGCTGAACGAAGCGCTTCAAGCCCCATCTTCATGGCTGCATTAAGTGTCATGCCGGATTTCCAGTTCTTTTCGAAGTATTCGATAACCGTATTTCTGTTGCTGCCAATTGCACCTGCATGGTATGATTGGTATGCTCCTGATGGGTCTGTTTCGTAGAGATGAATACCTTCGTCATCAACACCGCCAATAAGAAGTGCTGTTCCGAATGGACGAGATCCACCGTATTGAGTGAAGGATTGCTTGAAATCACACAACTTCTTGACAAGTACATCGACTGGTACAGTGTCAGCATATGTGATTCTGTTGATTTGCGACTCAACACGTGCACGAGCAACGAGTTGACGAGCGTCTGCTACAAGTCCAGATGTTGCAACTCCGACGTGTTCATCAATTTTGAACATCTTTTCAATGGATTCGGGTATGATAAGACGGGAAGCGATTCTCTTGTCGCAGACAAGCACGACGCCTTCTTTGAATTTTAGACCCGCAGTTGTTGTTCCCCTTTTCACGGACTCACGAGCGTATTCAACTTGGAATAATCGTCCGTCTGGGCTGAATGTTGTAATTCCATGATCGTATCCTCTTCCACTTGGTTGCATTATCTCACCGGTTCCTTCTCGTCGTCGACGCTTTATGAGGGTGCGGGTAGGCGACCCTTGAAGCAAACGAAGAATAGGACCCATTTGAACGCTTGGCTTTGAATCCCTTAATGTCTTGAAGTTGAACCTCTTCGGTCATACATGCGCATAGCTGTACTCTCCTCTGGAGGTAAAGACTCTTCCGCAGCATGGTGGTGGGCTCAATGCAGAGGATGGGATGTTGTAGCGTTGGTTACAGTTCATATTCAAGACGGGGATTCTCATATGTTCCAAGTTCCCTCCACTCAATGGGTTGAACATCAAGCCCAGGCCGCAGGTGTGAAATGGTTTTGCGTGAAAGCCTCAGGGACAGTTGATGATGAAATTTCAACACTGGAGGAAACATTGAGTGAATTGAAAATCGATGCTATTGTAAGCGGTGCGCTGAGAAGTGATTTTCAAAAGGTAAAACTCGAAAACATGGCACATCGTCTTGGAATTCATTCATTTTCTCCACTTTGGCATCAACAACCATTCGAACACCTTCATGGTATGATTGAAAACGGATTTAAGATTATGATCAATTCTGTTTCTTGTGAAGGGTTAGATAGGGAATGGCTCGGAACAATATTAGATTTAGATAATGTCAAAGAACTCAAATTACTCTCTGAAAAATATCGATTCAATGTCGATGGTGAAGGTGGAGAATACGAAACGTTTGTTGTTGGCGGACCACATTTGCCACGAACGCTCGAAGTAGAAGGAACTGCTTCATTTGATTCAGTACGTGGCGTGTTCACGATAACGAAGATTCATTGAATCGCATCTCGAGCAAGAGCAACTGCTTCATCAACGAGTTCTCCAGAGACTCCAATGTGATTACTTGGCTCAAACATGGCTTCCAATTCCTCTGCAGAGAATGCGGCCGATATAGCAGGCGTTCTACTGCATACATCGATCAATTCTTCCTTGTTAGCGACTGCTGTAAATGAGGCTTCACGAAGAATTTCGTGCGCTTCATCTCTAGGTATTCCACGTTCGACGAGGTCGATCATGACTTTTTCAGCCATGACAAGACCACGTTGAGATTTGATATTCTCCATGCATCGTTCAGCATCAACCCACATTGTTTCGAGAACTTGTCGTGTTTTGGCAAGTACATCTTCGCATAAAGCACTGCCATGTGAAAGTGTGAATCGTTCACTGCTAGAATTGGCAAGATCTCGCTCATGCCATAAGAGAGCATTCTCGTAGGTTGGTATGATGAACGAACGAACGATTCGTGCTAACCCTGAAGCATTTTCAGACTTTATTGGATTCTTTTTGTGAGCCATGGTAGATGATCCAACTTGCTTTTTCACGTCAAATCCTTCTCCAGCTTCTTGGATTTCAGAGCGTTGAAGGTTTCGTATTTCCTGGAGAATTTTCTCACATGATGTTGCAACGTTGGCAAGCCAAGACACATATTCAACATAACGATCTCTTCCTACAACTTGTGTTGTAGCCAATGGGACTCCAAGACCTAGATGTGTCAAAATCAATCGTTGTAATTCTCGTGCGTTGACTCCTTGAGCTGCTCCAGTTCCGACGGCTCCTAGGAATTTACCAACTGAAATTCTAGGACTGGCTTCATCCAGACGAATCAGTTGTCTTCGAAGTTCATCAAGCCATACTGCTGCTTTCAAACCAAATGTGATTGGCACTGCTGCTTGCCCGTGAGTTCTTCCTAGCATTACGGTATCTCTCTCACGCTCCGCAACATCTGCACAGACTGAAATTAAAGCACACAATTGTTCACGTAGCATAACGATACTGTCTCTGAGTTGAAGAGCAACCGCAGTATCAACGATATCGTTGGATGTTGCACCAAGATGGATGCACCATCCTGCATCTCCGGCAGCTTCTGCCATTGCTTTGGTCAAAGCCATAATGTCATGTCGTGTTTCTGCTTCAATTTCTGAAACCCGTTCCTTGAGAACAGACTCTGGATTCGAGATCGCCGCAACTGCATTGTAATCATCCTCTGAAACACGACCGAGTTGCCAATGAGCCCAAATGAGCGCACGTTCAACTTCGAGTTGTCGCTCATGTCGTCCTAGTTCAGACCAAATGCGTTTGAAATCTTGAGAGCCATATCGATAGTCAAGTGGACAGAATGCCATAATGAACGGTCTCGGAGGGACTTCATGAACCTTCCTTGAGAGCATTTTTGGAAAATGTCCGTGATAATATGATTTATTGTTCAATTTTGTCAGGCATCATGGCTGTACGAATCAAAATCATTGCAAAGATACTTGAGATTAAGAATGATATGCCAACATAAATTGAAAGATTATACCACATAATTGCAACTCCAACTAACGAAATGTATCCAAAAATTTGGCATATGGCTGAAGCGAAATTGAGTTTCTTAACCATTCGCTCGCTTAGCGTCCCTTTGTTTTCAAGTAGAAATGTGTAAATGAGGAAATATATTGCTTGGAATGGAAGTGTTGCGGCAATAATGGCAAGAGCTACTTCACGCATTTGTGTAGGATTTGATTCCTGTTCAATGCCCTGGAACAACATGACCGCAGTATTCGTACCGAGTAATGCAGCCATTATTGTCCAACGTTTATCCTGTGAAGAGGTTCTGCTCTCAACGTTGACTGAACCCTCACTCATATCCTTAACAGATGAAGTAAAGGGTTTGTATTTTGTCCCATAGGAAGGAGAATTTTGTAGGGTTTTGTAGGGTTATTCTGACTTCAGTCTACAAAACCATACCAAGCATCTTGATCGCAAATCCAGTGATTGTTGCAACGATGAATAACAAAATCATCATACCAACCGGTCCGTATTGATTGGTGTCTTGAATCGCAGTCGGTAAAAAACCGTCTCGTGCTACTGCGGAGGCAAACCCTTTCGCTTCTTCGTAGGGTGGCGGGTCTCTTCTCGGGATGCGCTCTCCTTCTCGAACTTCTCCGCTCATGATTGTGGGTTTGTATGGAAGGTCATGAGCATTGCGATGATGTTAATGTCAAATCTATGAACAGGTTGGGATTGGTATGGCCGAACGTTGGGTGTTGGATTTGGTTGGAAAAAGCATCCACTTGTCTATTGACGGTGGCTGTGGGGGCACAACGCTCGGTTTGCATTTTGCTGTGGATGAGATACAAGGTGGTGGACGCGTTCTCTGGGCATCACCTGATATGCCTAATGCTACACGTTTCTCTCAACTATTTTCATCACTGAACATCGTTGAAGCGAGCCGTTTTCATGCCATGAATTTAATTGGCAATATGGAACGTTGTGTTGATGCGATTGTCGAGGCGGAACAGAATTTACCAAGTGTTGGTTTGATCGTTCTTGATGATTGGTGTGAACCTACAGGGCGTATACCTTCGAAAAATGTCAAGGCTGTCATTGACTTGAAAAATAGAATTAAGGATTCAACAACGTTGTTACTAATTTCCAAGTCTGGAACTGAAGTCAATTCGAATGAAGGAGCAGTAAAACCAAGAAGTGAGGCCAATCTTAAGAAAGAAGGTTTTCACATTTGGACGTTACAAGAGACGGAACAAAAAACGAAAATTCTCACCCATGGTGAAATGGAACTTGAAGGTAGAATTGTAGATTCAGGCTTCGTCCTCTGAATCTTCGCCAAGGAGTTCAGCCATTTCTTCAAGGGCTTCTTCATCAGGTTCATCAAATCGTTGAGGGTTTCGAGCACCGCCTTCGAGTTCATCTTCTCCAGCAATCTTAGGTGCAAGATTATCAATCATATTTTCTCGATTCTTTTTTGCACGAATGGCTATAAAAGCCATCATTCCTATCAATAAGAGAATGAGAATGAACGTGGTTACATACTTCGTTAGGTCGTCTGCCATGGAGGTTCTTGCATCCTCTCAGTAAATATGGTTTTGATTCGATTATCAACGTTTCAGAGGTTTTGAAAGATGTCTTCTAGAGGACGGTGGAGGTTGAACCCAATCAATGAACGGTGGTTCCCGTTCGACCTCAACCCAGCCTCGTTCAGTTGTTATGTTACATTTTTTGCAACGAAGACCCTGGTTTTTCCCCATGGATTTCATAGATTTATTGCAAATCTTGCAAAGTGGCCTTTTTCGTTCAGGTACGGATTTAGAAATTTTGAGCAATTCCAAGTGGAGAGCATTATTTTCATCCCTTAGACCGTTGCCAATGATCGTATCTCCTTCAATCAGCCACTGTGAGAGTAAAGCAATGTTACCACTTTGTCGAAATGCAATCCATGTCCCTTGTGATGTTTCGATGACAACATGTCCCTTTTTCAGAATAGATTTTGAACGCACAATTGCTAAGATAGGTTCGCCTAGGTGATCATCAGTTGCTTGATTGGTTTTGAAAATCAACGAACCTTTGGTTTGTTCAGTATGTTTCCCATTTTGAAGAATATTGAGTGCATCATGTGCACCTTGCCTTGTCCATGAACGGATACCAAATAGGACTGGTGAATTGCCCCTAGGGGCTAGAAGACTGGTGCCAAGTTTTGGATTTCTACAAAGAAATGTATCCTCAAGACTGTCAACATCATCCAATGCATCCTCGTCCAATCGACGAGGTCCTTCTGAATCATCAATTCTCCATGAAATTGCTTCATATGTGCTTTGAGTAGCTGGCCATAGTACTGCTGCAGTCGCCCCAATTCTTCCATTTCCACCCCAGTGTCGAGATACGTGGGGCAAATCTTCTAGCAGAATTTCAGAAGAGACGGATTGAGAATAAAAATTTGCATCGGATTTTTCCTCACTCATCCAAACCATACCTGGATCTGCTGGATATTGCTTTCGTTCACTGTGTTCGCTAACACCAATGCTTCCTCCAAGGTTAGAGATATGACTCGTCCACCAATGGTCGAGATGATTCATCAGTTCTGTTTCATTTTCAGTGATTAATTCGACAGCGACAGCGGCATTACCTCTTGTTCGTTGCTTTGCAAATGGCCAAAGCCGTACAAGTCTTGGATTAGCATAAGACACAGTATCCGGAAGACTTTCCAATAAGTGAAACAGTACTTCTGTAGTGCATCCACCGTTGAGAGAATCTGTATCATCTAATCCGAGCCAACCCATTTTACCACCTCATCGGATCATATTCATCGCCTGAATCAAATTTATCAAGAACTCGTTCAATGACTTGAGGCAGACCTTGTTGTGATGACACTTCAAACGTTCGAGCTCCAACTGCCCAACCAGCACCCATATCTGATTTACGATCACCAACCATTGCATCTAAAGGATTCCATGATTCTGGTTTGGCTCCTGCCCAATCGATGTTCGTATGCAGAACACGTTGTTTTCTCAAGAGATTATGTCCAGTACGTAGCATACCTGGCCAAGGTTTTCTACAGTTACAACGATCTCGATTTCTATGAGGACAGGTGAGAATCATGTCGATAATCGCTTGAGGATTTTCTTTCAACAATTGATTTCGTAATTCATTATGAATCAACTCTAATTGTTCGACATCCCATAAACCTCTCATGATTGCTGATTGATTGGTTACAACACAGATTCTATAGCCGGATTCTCGAAGTCGTGCAATAGCATGACCTGATCCAGGAATGATGTTCATTTGATCTGGATTGTTCACGTAGCCTGCGCGTCCGAAATTCAGAACTCCATCTCTGTCGAGGAAAGCAATGGGGCCACTTGCCCATCCTTCTCCATCAACGACAGGGCCCTTCATGACATACCCAAGTATAGGGGGTTGTTGGATTTAGTGGAGCGAGAAAGAGCAAATGTTTCTATCTAGGACACTTTAGGACCTTCTATGCTGATACCAAAGGAGTATGCCACAATTTGTGGTGCCCTCGGTATGATTTTGCTTGCTTACTCTTGGCATAAACGGCATCAAAGCGGTGTCAGTAGACCTGCTCAAATTGGCTGGATGCTCGTCGCTCTATATTTTTTCAATGAGTCGGCATATTATTTCGAAATAGGTGATCTCGTTCTTACAGTGATGACGGCTTTGGCGCTCCCATTAGGGGTGGGATTGGTTATTGCAGAAGCCCGTTCCTTAACGAAAAGAGATCGGGATGCCCTC
>NHFS02000017.1 GCA_002171315.2 Euryarchaeota archaeon TMED117
GCTTCTACAACAAGTTACATCGCTACTGCACCCCTCTCTGGAGAAGAGCCCATCTATTCGATGACCATCAGCCCGATTACAATACCCCGAGAAATACAAGAGGGCAGTCTTGCAACAGTAACCATTGATCTTCAAAACTCAGGACAGTTAACTGGTCCTAATGGACAGATGCTGCTCATCGATTCAGATGGAAGCATACTCGCCCAAACGCCCACTTCTGCAATGACTGCGGGTTCAACCTCGAAAATCGACCTGTCGTTTGAGGTCCCTACTGGAACAGAACTTCTTCTTACTGCACAATGGACTTTTGCAAGTACTGTTTTGGAATCCGAGAAGAGTTTTTCAGTTCAACATAAAGAAGCTGAAGAGGAAGGATTTGAAGTCCCATGGGTCGCAATCGGTGGAGGCATCGCTACTTCTGCCGCTATCATTTTGGTTCTCCATCTTCGACGTTCATCAGAATCTGAAATCGGGGCGTCTGAAAAGAAAAAGAAGGAAAAGAAAAAGGTTGTCAAGAAAGAAGTTGAAGCAGGAGAGCGCTCATGCCCATCTTGTGAGAGAACGTTACGGATTCCTGGCGACTATTCAGGTACAGTACGTTGTCCTGACTGCTCTGAGCGGTTCGAAGTCGAAGCGGAGATTGAGGAAGAGATCGAAGAAGAGATCGAAGATGACGATGATGATTTAGAGATTATAGAAACACCTCCTAGCAAGATTGAGATTTCATGTCCTGAATGTTCCTCGAAGTTACGAGTACCTTCTGACTATGAGGGTTCTGTGCGATGCCCTTCTTGCTCAACTGTATTCTCGGCAAAGCAGGATTAATAAAGGGACTGTTGTATTTTATTACAGCGAGGGGCCACTATGGCGGGGCATTTTCAAGAGTTTGAAGACGAATATCTCGAAACTATGTATGAATTCTACGAATCAGAACCTCATTTGCGAGTACGAACTGGTGACTTAGCTCAGAGACTCAATGTTTCTCCGGCTTCTGCTACAGAAATGATTCAACGTTTATCGGCAAAAGGATTCATCGATTATGTTCGGTACAAAGGTGCTAAATTAACCGAAAATGGATTGATTCATGGTAGAACTATGAAACGACGTCATCGGCTCGCAGAAGTTCTTCTTGAAAGGATACCCTTTGATGGAAATCCACACGAAACAGCATGTCGTCTCGAGCATGCTATCGATGATGATCTCGAAGTTGCATTGACCCTTTTACTTGGAGATCCAGTACTTGACCCAAGCGGAAGAGACATACCAAAAGCGACTACAGAGATCAGCGATAGAATCTCATCAAAAGTCAATGAATTTACCTCGCTTTCTTTACTTGGAAAAGGGCAAGAAGCATCCATTGTTGGTCTTCTTGCTTCTGAAGACCTGATTGGACTCTTCGGAGAGCGTTTGGCAATCGGATCAGTAGTCAAATCCCTTGGTTCATCCCAATTCGATGCAAATGGAACACTTGTCGAACTTGATTCGACTATTTCCGATTCAATTATCGTACGAACTCAATGAGTTGTAATCTAACCGTTTTCCTTCTTCTACAGGACGAACGCTTTTGACTCATGTTCGCAAGGGACGTTCGTGAGCGAGACAGTTGATTCATCCTTGCCCTCCGTTTTGGAATCTCCTCTTTTGGAAAGAGAACGATTTCTTCTTTCGATCGATAATCAGATTCTTTCCTCTGGATTGCGTCTCACCTTGCTCCTTCCAGTGTTTTCTCTTTTCATTTTATTAGGCTCATGGGCCTATGAAGGAACTGACCCAAATTGGTGGGAATCAAGTATTGAACCTTCACTTGAACAGTCATTTAGTTCGAGTTTGTTACTTCTAGGTTCAGTTATTGGCATTGGATGGTTGTTGGTTTTAGGATTGCACCGATACAGAATTTCACTCTCGCATTCAGCTTTTAACCAAGCGATCAAGTTATCTCAAGAACAACATCAAAGCATCGAAGCATTGCATGGCTATGATGGGATGGCTCACCGTATTCAAGTTCAAATAAGGATTCACTCACTTTGCTTCACAAGCGCAGTTTTGGGGTGTATTGGTCTTGTTTTTGTTCTCCTCTTTGGACTTGATATTTCTCTTGGCCGAAACATCTTCATCGTGTCATGGGGCTTGCTCATGCTCGCACTTGGATTGCATATGTCGACAAGGCAGCATCGATTTAACATGGTTAACAAATCAGGCTTGTTAGACGCCTTTGAGGCTCCCGTTCACCCTTCTACCTTGCACAGTGTGTTTGATGACATGATTCGAACGCAACTCGATCCGTTACTTCGTTCAAAATACGATCTACTCATGCGAACTGTCCAAAGTCACGTAAAGCGTGGTGTTAAGCATGATTTTGCACGGGAAAAGATTCTGATGACACTCTATCGTCATTACAATGGAATGGATTCTAAAACTATGAAACTCGAATTTGAAGAAGTGATCAAAGAAGATGGAATACAAGCGTTGCTCGATGAAGATTCCTTTAGTCTTGAATTGTGGCTAGAATTGATTGAACATGCAAGAACACAATGTCCAGCATTTTTCCGACTTGTTGATCGAATAGAACAGGATATGGAATTTGGTCGACCTTCTGCACTCAAGGATCTTGTTTTCGAAGTCGACCTTGAGAATGTGGTTACCAAAAGAGCGAATCTCTTTGTTTTCATGCACAACCTTTCCAAGAAGAGTAAGACAGTCGTATTCCGCGTACAGTCCCCGGATTTCCGCCCGCATGAAATTGCTATGCGATATGAGTTGGAACCTGGAAAGGAAGTCTGGTGGTCATCTGAATCACTTCCTATTGCCGTTGAGGGAAATGAAGACGTTCTTGGCAAGATGACTGGATTGCTCAAGGATGGTACCATGGCATGGCAAACGCTCCTACCAGAACGATTTGGTGATGCAACAGTTTCTGTACGGTTAGAAGAGCCTAGTGGGGACTTATTGATTGGTCGACAAATCAATGTCAATGTTCGCAATGAGTTTAGAACACGTTTGCGTCGATCCATATCTGTAAGTGGACAGTTGCTTGGTTCGTTGATTATTGGTCTTGGAGTCGTGCTTGAACTGTTCGATATTTTCAATGTTTGAACACTTTTGTTGAATCCATAGGTTTGAAATGCAAAACCACTACGCAGTGGTATGTTGGGTTCCAAAGACCAAGCAGAAGAACGCCCTGATGCTGAACTACGTGACCGTTTGCACGCTATGGAAGCAAAGGTACGAAAGTTGCGAGATATTCGTAATAACTACAGTTCTGAGGCACGTTCTGCAGCAGATCAACGTAATGCAATTCAAGGTCAATACAAAGAGCACAAGGAAAAGGTAGAACTTGTCCTTGCAGAAGTAAAGGCAATTCGAGCTGAAATCCGATTGTTCAAAGAGAAGCGAAACGCAATTCAAGACCAAATCAGATCCATTATCGGCCAGGCCAAAGGACGACGTGGAGAGAAGAATGAGAAAAAGAGTGCAACTGCAGAACATGCGCAATTAAAGCGGGATGTTGCAAACTTGGAAAACCTCTACAATACGTCTGCAATGGGTCCTAAGAAAGAAAAAGAGACCATGGAAAAGATCAAACAAATGAGTCGTCGAATCCAAGAACTCTCTCCTGAAGTTGAAGCATTTGAACTCGTTGCGGTTGACCTCGATGACCTTGACTCTGCGATTAAAACTCTCAAGGCTGAGGCTGATGCATCACACCAAGCCATGCTCGAAGCAGTTGGTCGTGCTGATGAAAAATCCAAAGAAGTAGATGAAGCCTTTTCCCATCGAGATTTCCTCAAAGCAGAAGGTGATCGTCATCACAATGAGTACGTAGCACTTCGAGGAAAAGCAGACGAAACACATTCTAAAATCGATGAAATGATGACAGATGTCAACAAGGTCAGAGATGAACTTAACATGGCTCGAGAAGAGCGAAAATCATGGATGACTGACCACAATGAAGCTGTTTCAAAGAGCCTGAAAACTGGTGCTGAATCAGAAGAAGTTGCCGAGGGATTGATTTCAAGTCTACTCGACAAAGGAACTCTTACCTTTGGTGGTATGGGTAACGAAGAAACAACTGCAAACAATCCTCCACCACGTCGTGGCGGTAAGAAAAAGATGCGCCGAGTGGATATGTCCGCAGGTCGACGCCGTCGTTGATCAACATGCTCGGAATCATCATGGCCGGTGGCCAAGGTTCTCGTTTGAGACCAATTACCGATGCTCGGCCGAAACCAATGGTTGAAGTTTTAGGACGCCCAGTTATTGATTTTGTAAAAGATTCAATGGTCCAAGGTGGTGTTGATTCACTTATTGTTACCACTGGATATCGTGGAGAAATGCTCGCTGCTCATGTGGAACAATGGAATACAGAATCAACATCTGGACGAATCAATCAAGAACATACTCCTATGGGGACAGCAGGTTCTGTTCGACTTCTCATGGATGAGATTACCGATACTGTGATCATTGGTTCTGGTGATTCAGTGGCTTCTTTTGATGTAGCAGCTCTCCTCCAAGCACACAAAGACAGTGGTGCAAAAGCTACGATGGCTCTATGGGAAGTTGAAGACCCAAGTCCATTCGGAATTGTAGGTCTTTCAAATTCAGAAGAAGGTGATGTTGATGGTGAACTTCGAGAGGGATACATTCGAAAATTCAAAGAGAAACCTCGACCTGAAGAAGCATTTTCCAATGTGATCAATGCAGGATTATACATCCTTGAACCTGAGGTAATGGCTCTTGTTCCTGAAGGTGAAAAGTATGATTTCTCCAAGAATCTCTTCCCTCGTCTCTTAGAGATGGGATGGCCAATGTATGCCAAAGCAATCGATGGAGTTTGGTTCGATGTAGGTTCACCAACTGAACTCATCCGGGCGCAGCATGTTTTGATTGAACAACGCAACACACTTCCGTTCCCAATGCCTGATGGGTCAGTCGATGGAAATGGTTCGTTCGTTTCCAACGCTGCACATATTGGTTCCAATGTTGAACTTCACAAATCCGTTATCGCAACAGGATGCAGTGTAGGCGATCAATCCACTCTTCTGGAAACCGTATTGATGGAAGGTGCGAGTGTTGGTTCGAATGTTTCTCTTTCAGGTTGCATTCTTTCGCCAGGTTCAGTTGTTGAGGATAATGTTTCAGCAGTAGATCTTGTGCTCGGAGATGGCGAGTGCTTGAACACCAATGATAATCGCCTTTCATAGATTTCAGTAGGGATTGGGTTCTAATACCCTCGCTCATTGACAGAAACCATGTCAGCAGAACGAACCTATGACCGAACATGGGAAGAAATCGAAGCCATGCTTGGACGTGCTGAGCGAAAGATGACCGACTGGAAAGAATTGTTTGAGGATTGTCGACAACGCGGGGACCGTCAAGGAATGAAAGATGCAGTTCGAAACTACAAGGCACTTGAAGGCGTCATTAAGACTCTGAAGTGGACTCTTGGAGACGTATCAATCGATACGCCGCTGGAATGATTCACCAGCCACGTTGGTCGAGTCGAACTTCCAATGTTTCAAGTTCATCGCCTTTCATAGCATCGCCTTTTGTCATTGCCATTGCTTCTGCGACCTTTGCACCATCATTGTAGTGAGCAGTTGCTATCACAATCGCATCTGCCATTGTTGGAGGATCGTCGGACTTGAAGATTCCAGAGCCAACGAAGATACCATCCATTCCCATTCTCATCATGTGAGACGCATCTGCAGGTGTAGCAATTCCACCTGCTGAGAATGTTACGACAGGAAGACGGCCTAGTTGCTTAACATCATCAAGAATCGAGCGAAGAGAAGACCGCATGTCATCATCGATAGGGCCAAAAGGCGTCTCAAGGTGAGTACCTGGAAGTTTCGAAGTGTTTGCAAGAACTCGATATCGCTCAGCGATGAGATCTGCAGTTTCATCAAGAAGGTCATTGTCCATCGACTGAACTTGCTTTATTTCTTGAGTGATTAAACGAGAATGTGTGACTGCAGCAACGAGGTTTCCTGTTCCTGCTTCACCCTTGGTACGAATCATAGCAGCACCTTCGTATATTCGACGTACTGCTTCTCCGAGCTCAGTTGCTCCACAGACGAATGGAATTTCGTAGGATTTCTTGTCAATGTGGAAGAAAGGATCTGCAGGGGTAAGAACTTCGGACTCATCGACCATGTCAACGCCCATAGATTCGAGAATACGAGCTTCTCCTTCGTGACCAATACGGGCTTTTGCCATAACCGGAATTGAAGTACAATCGAGGATTCCTTGAATCATGTCAGGGTGACTCATTCGAGCGACTCCACCAGCAGCGCGAATGTCAGCAGGGACACGTTCTAGGGCCATGACTGCAACCGCACCTGCTTCTTCAGCAATTGCTGCTTGTTCAGCATCAACGACGTCCATAATAACGCCGCCTTGTTGCATTCTAGCGAATCCTCTTTTCAAGAGGTCACTACCGTGTCGTAGTTCGGAGAAATCGGTATGTATCATGGCTCTCATCCCAACGGGAGGTATAACCCTTCAAGAAGGTTGGTTAACCGCCACAGTGAAAATCAAGAGCCAAGAACTGGAGAATCGCCTTCAGCAATCTCTGCATCTGCGGACTCTTCTTCGTTTTTATCAATCCATGCCTCTTCTTCGTCAGGCACGTCAGTATCTGCGAAAATCGCTTCAACAGGACATTCTGGAACACATGCTCCGCAGTCAATGCATTCGTCTGGATCAATGATGAGGTATGTGTCCATTTCACGGAATGCTTCTACAGGGCAAACCGCAACGCAATCTTGGTACTTGTGGTCAACACATGCAGAAGTCACAACGTGAGTCATGACTTTACGCAGTGTCATCACCTACTTGAATGCTATTCATGGAAGCATGTCAGTTTAGGCTATCCGAAAATCTTACTCGAATACTTGCATAGCAATATCGGTAGAATTTTGCCCTGGATAGACTGCTACTTTCATTCGAACTTTGATGACTGGGCCGTTATGATCTTGTGGGGTTAGAGACACGACTTGTCCAATTATTTTCTCTAAATCGAAACGAGCGTGGATCACATTATTCTCATCCATTCGTTGTTCGAGTTGTTCTCGGATAAGTTTAGAGTTGCTTTCTCCAATCCGTTGAACAAAGTCCAAAACGAGTTTATTTTTCTGTACGTGTGTACTGAGTAAAGCAACCTTTGGTCCATGGTAAGACGAGGTCATATCGACATCCCATTCTGTCCCAGTAAACCACTGAAGGGCTTCGGTGACCAAATCGATATCCTGCAATTCATGGGCTGTGGCAGTAGCATTGACGTGAAGGATGCCCATAAAACAACCACGAAATGACTAGGTCAAGAGGTTTACCGCTCTTCCTTTCCATCAATCTTATTCAAATAGGAGAGGTATGTCGGTGAATTGCAAGAGGGGTAGCCCCCTCAAGACACCTCCGAGATGAGTGACATGGCAAAGAAGATGAGCGCAAAAGCGCGAGCAGCAGCCCGTAAGCAGAAAGATAAGTGGAAGACAAAGCGTTGGTACACCATTCGAGCTCCTCGAAGCCCTTGGAATTTCCAGAACATTGGAGAGACCATCGGTGAGTCAGACGAACACATCATGGGACGTGTCTACGAGATGACCCAACAAGAATTCAACGGTGATTTCACAAAGATGCATGTTATGCTTCGATTCCGTGTCACCGATACAGTCGGACAAGATGCATTGACAACATTCGTTGGACATCATCACCAAACAAACCACATTCGTCGACAAATCCGCCGATACCGAGGTAAGATTGACGACGTAATGGACGCAGTCACCGAAGATGGTTACCTCGTTCGAATCAAGCCTCTGATCATCACTCAAAAGCGTGTTCAGACCTCGGTTAAGCAAGCAATTCGTTCCAAGACTCGAGAAGTTGTTCGTGGATTTATCGCCAAGTCAACATACGATGGTCTGCAAGTTGCAATGCTCGATGGATCTCTGGAAAACAATATTCAAAATTCCATCAAGAGCATCTATCCTTGCAAGTCTGTCGTTATTCGAAAGAGCCAACTTCTCCAAGCTGGTGTAACAATGGATGCAGGTCCAACGCTTGATGAAATTCATTCACAAGAAGCACGAAGCGCTGCTGAACTCAAAGCCAAGAAAGCAGCAGCACTCGCTGAAGCAATGGAAGAAGAATCTGAAGAATCATCAGAAGATGCAGAAGAAGAAACAACAGAAGAAGTCGCAGAAGCACCTGCTGAAGTTGCTGAAGCACCAGAACCTGTTGCTGAAGAAGCTCCTGCTGCAGAAGAAGTTGTTGAAGAAGCACCTGCTGAAGCATCAACAGACTACAGTTCAATGACTGTTGCTCAACTCAAGGAACTTCTCAAGGAAGCAGGTAAGCCTGTCTCTGGAAAGAAGGCTGAGTTAATCGAGCGTTTGCAAGAATAAGCAGCGAACATTTGACAATCGTTGAGCGATTGGGATAGTCATGCAGCGCATGGCGGTCATCGGTGGAACTGGTTTATTGAACATGGCTACAGGCCAACCATTCAGTGATGCTGGACTTGAAGTGATGGCGACTGACTCGTTTAATGTCGAAACTCCGTACGGACTTGTTCCACTCAAATCATTCCAACTCAAACAAGGTTCTGAAGAGAAGACACTTGTCTTTCTTCAACGCCATCATAACGATGGTTCTGCAAGTAAACCTCCACACATGATCAATCATCATGCAAACATCTGGGCTTTGAAACATGCAGAAGTGGATGCAGTGCTATCTGTTTGCTCTGTAGGATGTGTTGCTTCTGATTTCCCTCCAGGGCGAGTAGGAATCGCTCACCAATACATCGACTTCACAGGGCAAACAACAACCTTCCATGATGAGAAGGCCCAGTTTACATCCGTAACAATTCCATTCGATGAAGATATGAATCAACATCTTGAATCCACACTTCGCTCAATTCAGAATCTTTCAGATGAACGACTCAGATTCACGTATTGGTTGGCTCAAGGTCCTCAATTTGAAACGGCTGCTGAAGTAGAAGCAATCGATCGACTCGGTGGAGAAGTTGTCGGAATGACCATGCCACGAGAAGCCAAACTGTGCAGAGAAGTTGAACTTCCTTACGCTGCATTACTCATCGGTTCAAACTGGGCTGCTGGAAGAGAACCAGGAGATGCAACTGCTGATTTGAATCATGAATCAGTATCCGCAGAGGCCAATCGAAGGCTTGGACCTGTCTGGTCATGCATCACTTCTCTTCTGACACAATGATTTAGTGCGTTCCCGTTAACCATTCGCTATGGAACCCTTCTCAGTAGAATCGTGGCTCTCATCCAAGGATGAAGACATATGGACCAATATGATGCAACGCGTCGCAGCATTCCATCACAAGCATGACTTCGCAGGAAACAATGGTCATGACATGGGGTATCGAATTGCATTAACCGTAGAAGAATTAGGTGAACTTGCAGCAGCTGTTACCAAAAACAAACCGATTGAAGAAGTTGCAGAAGAGATGGCTGATGTTATGATCCTCCTCATGGGGCATTCTCTGGCAATGAAGATCGATCTCAAAGAGGCCTTCGATAAGAAAGTAGAACGAATCATGCAACGCCCTGCTCGACAAGGTAGACTCGGTATTCGAGTTACTGAGTATGATGGTTCATGATCTTCTTCGAAGAATCATATAGGTCGTTTCATGCTCGTTCTTATCATCAGAAGGAACTGTTTCTACAATCTCTTTCTTCCAATCGTTCTCGCTAAAGAGTCCAACGCGTATCTCTCCTGATTGATTTGTTTCAACCATCGTCACATGGATTTCATCAACACGTTCTCTGCATTGCTCATACACATTTGCTCCTCCAATAATCCAGCAAATAGTTGAATTATTTTCCTCTGCAATAAGCAATCCATTTTCTATAGATGAAGAAACATTTACGCCTTCAAGTACATATTCTTCATTCCTTGATACAACAATATTCAATCGATTCTCAAGAGGTCGATATGCTTCTGGAAGACTCTCCCAAGTGGTTCTTCCCATCAAGACAGCATTGTTTCCGTCTCCAATAGTTAGGCGCTTGAATCGAAGCATATCTGCACGAAGTCTCCAAGGCAAGCCATCATTCTTGCCAATGCATCCATCAAGATCCATTGCAAGAATCATTTTTCGCTGCATAGAACTCACACCGAGATTGGAGCTTTGATGTGTGGGAGATGTTCGTATCCAATGACTTCAAGACTCTCAAAAGTGAACGCATCAATGGTTGTAATCGATGGATCAAGTTTGATTGTTGGCAATGCAAGTGGTTCCCTACTTACCTGCTCTCTCGCCTGTTCAAGATGGTTCATGTACAGATGTGCATCGCCGAGGGTATGAACAAATGTTCCAGCCTCAAGTCCACACACTTGAGCCATCATGTGGGTGAGTAATGCATAGGATGCGATATTGAATGGAACACCCAAGAAGACATCGGCACTTCGTTGATACAATTGGCAATTGAGCCTTCCATTAGCGACATGGAACTGGAAAAATGCGTGACATGGCATCAATGCCATCTCATCGAGTTCCCCTACATTCCATGCTGAAACAATGATTCGTCGACTGTTTGGATTGTTCTTGATTTGATCAATGGCTTGTTCGAGTTGATCGATGATACGTCCATCCTTTGATTCCCATTTACGCCATTGCTTTCCATAAACAGGTCCAAGGTCGCCATTCTCATCAGCCCATTCGTTCCAGATACGAACGCCATTGTCCTGAAGGTACTTCACATTCGTATCTCCCTTAATGAACCAGAGAAGTTCATGGACGATTGAACGAAGATGGAGTTTCTTTGTTGTCACCATGGGGAATCCCTTTTGCAGGTCAAATCTCATCTGATATCCGAAGACGGAAAGAGTACCTGTTCCAGTCCGGTCTTGCTTTTCAACACCTTCATCGAGGATATGTTGCATCAGTTTGAGATACTCGTCCATGATTCCACCAACCATGTTCCAGTGATGGAAGCCCTTGAGGGTTACCTCCGACTAAGGAGCGCCCAAACCTTGCATGCTTCCCATTAATTGGTCAGTAAATTGGCGGTAAAGAGCAGCTAATTCAGCCCGAATTTCATGTTCTTCTTTCTGAGAGAGTTGATTCAATGATTCCGCAGTTTGATTTCCACCATTCGAATCAACAAGCCATTGATACCAAGTGACGCCTTCACCTGCATTGAAATCCACACGTCGATGCAATCGTGGAAGTTTATGCGCTTGTGGTTTCATCATATCACGACTGCCAATGATCGCAATTGGGATGACAACAGTGTGAGGATAGGATGCAGCAAGTCGAGCCACTCCAGTCTTCCCAGGGAGTAGGAAGGGTGCTTCTTCACGCTTTGAGCGAGTTCCTTCTGGGAAAATACCGAGTGCACGACCCTGATCAAGAACATCAGCTGCACTGGAAAGAGCATCCAAGCCACCACTTTCTCGCTGTGTCTCAATTTGCCCAGTACTCTTCATGACAAAGCGAGTCCACGCTTTCTTGAAGTGACCATCCTTTGCAAGATAGTGTGTTGTTCTTCGAGATGAAATAATGACAAGAATAGGATCGACGTGAGACAAATGGTTCGCAGCCAGAATGACAGCACCTTTTCGCGGAATATTCGAATCTCCACGTACTCTTAATCGGATCATAGATCTGAATAAAGGAACAATTGAAAGTCGAAGAAAGTTGTAAAACAAGTTCTTAGGGGCCTTTTTACCAGTCGTTGGAATCAACCAGTGCTCTCGTAGGGAATCCCACGCAGCTATGACCTCTTGGTCTGCCTCCATGCCTTGTCGGTTTGGAGGTGGGGTTTTGATGCTTTGGAGAATAATTGACCATTTCAGTGCATTTACTCTTCTTCAGACCATGTACGTCTCATGACCTTTCCAGTCAATTGACCTGCATCGTATGCTTCCATATCGTGTTCAACAATAAGATGCATGACCAACTCATGCTGTAAGACCATCTCGTTACATGTTGGACATTGGAGTTGCTTTGCTTGTTTGTATCCCATGAATTCTAATCGCCCTTGTTTCGTCGATAGTCGTCGACCAGTTCTCAGTACGACTGATATGAAGACCAAAACAAAGAGAACAATAAAGCAACCAAATCCCATAAAGACTCCAGATGGAGGCGGATTCTGTTCAAGTTGAATGTCCTGATTTACCTTGTTGTCACTGGAATTCTGGTGCTTTGCAAGATCGATCGTATGCGTGAAGTTCTCACCACGTAGGCTCAATTGTATATCCAAATCATTCTCTTCTGCATCTGCTTCAAGGATGAGGGTGTAGTAGCCATATGTGTCTGTAATCGCTTTGACTCCACGATACTGATAACAATCGATAATTCCAGGTTCACATTCAACAAAGACATACTCCAAAGCAACAGGACTATTGTCTGCGTATGTTGCTTTTCCAGAGATACGATACGTTTCTGCTTGAGTATTCAAACTGAATAGAATGACGAGAAGAAGTGGCAAGAGGACTCTTCTCATGTTCCTATGATTACATCAGGTCTCTTATAGACCCTTGATTAAACCCTCAAGAGGGAAATCACGAGGTGTTGATTCACTCTGTTCCGACGAGTTTGTAATCATCAGAAAGTGGAGTTGCTCCAGTTTCCATGAGGATGATCTTCCCATCTTTGAATCGCATAAAGGACATGACTGCTTCTGAGTCTGAATCGTTTGCAAAGTGAACAATTGAGTGAGCAACGCCAACTTCATCGTTTTCGAACAAGATTCTTTGGTTTTCAGATTGTGGTGTGCTTCCGCCTCCGACAAATCCCATGATATCGGATTTGCTCATAGTGATTCCACCGACGTGTGGATTGAAGACACATTCATCGTGAATGAGTTCTCCAAGTGCTTCGACATCTGCGTTATCCCAGGCTTCGTTGTATGCTTTAATGATTGACATTGTCCCTACGAATCAAGTCAGTTCCTTAAACCCGTCGAAAATAGATTCTGTAGTTCTTGCTTGCTGAGATCTCTCCGACACACGGTGCATTTAGTCCATCTAATTCGTACTGTTTGGATTAATAGTTATACTATTTTATCAAAATCTATTTTATGGTCAACGCCGGTTGAGTGTCCGCCCATGTCTTCAAATCCAGGAAGTAATTTTGCCATTAAAAAATCTATGGCAAACCCAGTCC
>NHFS02000033.1 GCA_002171315.2 Euryarchaeota archaeon TMED117
CCTTACTTCATTGGCCAGTTGAACGTTGCCGCGGTGGGATTGTTGCAATTTCTCAGCAAGATGAGTTGCTAAGGGTTGATGAACAACGTTCATTGTTGATGGAATCAGCATCACTTGATTGGCAGGTGCCGCTTGAAACCGCTCTTCAACAAGCGAGGGAAATAGCATCTGAAACGGGAGATTTGCCTCGGCTATCACCAGTAGATTTAGACGTGCTCGCTTTAGCAATTGATCTTAATCTTCCCTTGGTTACTGATGATTATCGAATGAAGAATGTCGCTCGTAAAGCGGGAATTCCAGTCGAAGGTGTTCTTACATCAGGTGGAAAGAAACAATGGAAATGGATTCTACGTTGCATTGGATGCAGAGCAGAGGAAGATGTACCTCCAAATGCGAAACAGTCGAAGAAAGACGATGTCCAACTTTGTGATCGATGCGGGTCGCCAATGAAGTTGAAAAAAGGCTAATCACTCTTCATCATTGAGAGACTCAAGAGCATTGACTTTTTTCTCTAGTTCATCCACTGACATTCCCTCAGGGTCTATTCCTACCGCTTTTGCTCTGTCCATAAGGACCTGGTCTGATGTTTTTCCACCAGCTTCTAAATCAGCGATTGTTGCAGCAGTTGTTGCTTCTGAAAGACCTTTGTTGAATTCGCCTTTTGACCGGCCAAGGGCGTTTGCCATTTTTGGTAACCTCTCAGCACCAAACAGAATGAAGAAGATGGCCAAAAGAATGACGATTTCGAGTGGTCCTGGACTAAATGCCATTGTATTCCCTATACGGTCCTGTACGTTCTTGCTTTCAAGGGTTACCATCGCTCAAGGGCGAATTAGAACATTCAGCCACCAGATACTGGAGGTAGGAGGGCGACTTCATCTCCTTGTTGTGGATGGATATCCAAAGGGCATCTCTCCCCGTTTAGGGCCACAGCAAGGCCTTGTCCGATCCAGTGTTGCATATCGAGAGCATGGACAATATCTTCGATACTCATTCCTTGAGTCCATTCGATTTTTGAATTTCTTGAACCAATAGCTTCTGCGATTGGACCAAACGCCAACACACGTACATACCCTGCAACTTCGGTCATGCAACGGGATTCATGCGGTAGTTTATCAATACGCAGCCGTAAGGTTTTGCATGGCGTTAGCACTCAAGGCGGAAAGCTTGTGGAAACTCTATGAATCGGGAGAATCCGTCATTAAGGCCGTTGAGGACGTATCTCTCGAGGTTGAACAAGGAACAATGGTTGCTATTATGGGGCCTTCTGGATGCGGAAAAACCACTCTACTCAACGTTCTTTCTGGAATCGATGAACCCACGTCAGGTTCGGTTGCGATCAACGGCCAGAATTTGTACGGATCCAATGATGACGTCAGAACCCGTGTCCGAGGCTCTAATATGGGCTTCATTTTCCAAGAATTCAACCTCTTACCTGTCATGACTGCACTGGAAAATGTCGAACTGCCGCTTCTCTTGCAGGGTAAAACATCCATCGATGCTAGAGATGAGGCCTCAAAAGCGCTAACTGCAGTGGGATTAGGCGATAGGTTGCATCATCGTCCGGCTGAATTGTCAGGAGGGCAACAACAACGGGTTGCAGTAGCAAGAGCAGTTGTCCATCGTCCTGCCATTGTGCTTTGTGACGAACCTACGGGGAATCTCGATACTGAAACCTCTGAATCAATCATCAGATTGTTACGGACATTATGCAAAGTTGGGAATACAACGTTCCTCATTGTAACTCACGATCATTCAATTGCGGAACAATGTGACCGTGTTCTTCAGATGGCTGATGGGAAATTTCTTCAAGCATCTGAGGAGGAATGAATTTGATCGCTTTGCTGCTTTTGTGTTTCGTCATATCACTCGTGGCGACCATAGCAGCAATTGGCCTTCGTCATGATTGTTCTCTCAAAAGTAGAGCCTTGATTATCGTCGTCCCTCTTCTAGATGCAATATTATCGCACATCGTCCTTGGATGGTTTGGTCTTGGACCTGTAACAGTCTTTGTTGGAAGCGCTATGTTTGGGATACTGAGTCTCTTAGGGGTACAAGCCTTACTCAGTCCTAGAAGGTTGTTGGTGTTCAAACTCGCATGGCAACAACTACGTCGACGGCAACGCCAAGCTGCTCTACTCATGGCAGGTTTGATGATCGGTTCTGCGATAATTAGTTCGTCGCTCATTGTAGGAGATTCTTTAGACGAAACAGTGCGAAAGGAAATTGAAGCCGCATGGGGTTCTACGGATATTGTCATTTCAGGATATGATTCAACCATCGGACAGGTCGTAGAAATCCCTTCATCGATTGTTGACGAGTTACGTATTCAAGACGTAGATGCGGTTGACACAATCCAAGCAGGTAGGATTGTTTCCGCATCCGTTGAAACAAACGAAGGTATTGCGGAACCGAATGTCCCCTGGTTTGCCCTAGAACATCAAGAAGATGCTCTCATCGGTTCCTCATCAAATGGTTTGACATGGTTTGAATTAGAGGAAGCAAGTCGATTTTCAAACCGATCCATTGTTGTAATTAATCGAGCACTTGCTGATGAATTAGATGTTGCTAAAGATGATGAAATCGAACTAGGTTGGTTTGTTCGTTCAGAGAATGGTATCGAACGTGTAGAGGAATCATTCGTTGTTCATCAGATCGTTTCCATGGCGAATCAAGGTCAACTCGCTGGAACAACAGCGCCTGCGTTGTTTACGGATCTAGAAACAGCACAGACATTGCAACAAGCAGGTCAAAATGTAACCACAATTCGATTATCTACGAAAGGTATTGAACAAACTCGAGATGGCTATTCAACACTGATTGAAGAATTAGAATTAGCGCTAAATCAAACAATTGATGGGGAAGATTCAGGTCTCCAGTACCTGACCGAAGACGAAAGTGATTCCTTCACAATCACCTCCTCACAGGGATTGGGCAGAATACAGGCCTCTTTGGTCCGTTCGATTAAGGAGAATCAGAGTGAATTGATGGAGGATTCTTCCCTTCTCGAAGTGTTGCAAGTGCCATTGATTAGCCTTGAAGTAAACGGTTCGGAACTCCTCACTCTCGCCGATGGGGATGTGAATCAAATCATTGGTGAAGAAAATGCAGTTTGGCATTGGGGTTCTGGTGGCATAGGGTATGAACGAAATGATAACCAATCTTGGGTATGGCGAGTCCCATCTGGTTCAATCATTACCGATGTGAGTATCGATAATGAGTACGGTTTTGCTGCATATGACAAGGGCCTTATTCTTGGAAATAGTTCAGACGAGGATTCTACAATTCGATTGTTAAAAGACAAGGATATTGCGGCTGTAGAGGTCAATGAAGGAGTATGGTTTGCTCTTGAAGAAGGTCAAAATCGGACATTGTGGTACGGTGATCTTGCAAATGATTCAGTAAAACCACTTTCACTGAATATTAGCGCACCGTCAACGGTTTTGGGGTGGGGTCTTGAGTACCATTCTCAAGAACTCTTCTTGAAAGTTGAAGGACTTCTTTCCGTTGATTATTACAAACGTTCATGGAGTGGAGATGAATCCAATTTTACCGAAATTTCTGAATCGGAATGGCCAGTTTCATCATTGAATCCTCCAACAGTATGCTCCTCTGGGAAAGGCACTGTTGTAAATATTCTAGAAGCATGGTGCATAGAATCGCCTGGAATTATTGTACGATCAGTTTTGGATGGTTCCGTTCAATCCATCCGTCTTCCTATTCTTTCGGATGCAGGCGGATTTGGAACCCTTCCTCAAATGTTCTTCGCTATTGAAGGAGATGTTGAATCGTTGAACGTGGCCAAGACCGAGTTGATGATCGGTAATCGCCTTCAATCCATTTCGAATGTTGCGAACGGTACAGTTAATGCCTCTGGGCTCTTTCAATTTGCCTTTGGTTCTGATGATTCACAACTTCTCGCCATCAATGGTTCCTTCACAGAGAGTGATGAACTTTCACAATTGTCTGAACTCGAAACCGTCGTTCTTGGCCTCATCAATATCGATGACGGAGAGACTCTCGCTGCCGCAGAAGATGATGAACGTTCGATGCTGGTTTTTGCTTCAGTAACTGTTCAGGAACAAGTTGCCATCAAGGACCATCTCAATCAACTCGTCGGATTTGAAGAAATGTCTCTTACGATTCAAACAGTGAAACTCGATGCTATGGAACAAGCTGAAGCCTCTTCAGGAGTCTTATCGGCAATGTTCCTCGTGTTTGGTTCATTTACAATAGCGGCAGGGGTACTTCTTGTCGTTACCATTGTGATGATGTTGGTTGATGTTCGACAGAAAGAATATGCTACAGTAAGAGCACTTGGATTTACACGAGCGGATTTACGTTACATGACCATGATCGAAGGTTCGATCGCAGCCTTCCTTGGTTGTGGTGTCGGCTCATTGCTCGGCATGGGGCTTGCATGGTTTATCGGAATTGGCTTTTCGAGTGTTTTTGCCAATGCGGGTACGGATGTGTTTACGTTCCATGTGGATTCATCTTCTCTCGCTTCAGGCTGGTTTTGGGGCTTCCATCTTTCGATTATCACATTGTTCCTTTCAGCACTTTGGTCCTCTCGCTTGATCATTGTTCATGCCTTGAAGAGTGTTCCTCAGAGAATTCCAAAGCATGTTCCATGGGCGATTTACATCTTCTTGGTACTCATGGCAGGAGGGGCTATGGGAAGTTTTGGACTGTTTTTTATTGGAGGGCAAGGCCTTGCTCATTCGATGTGGATACTCTTTGGATGCTGTATGATTTTGTTCACCATGCCAGTTTTGTTTTGGGTGATTCCAGTTCTTCGAGCACGAAGAAAAATAGATGGTATTTTACCAGTGTTTAGAGAAGCACCTCGAAAAACAATCGGATGGAGCGGTGTTGCATTATTGGTGTGGACAGGATTGCCTTCATCGCTCGATCCTGTCCGCTCCGACCTCGTTCCAAATGAATTATCTTTCATACTCATAGGTTTAGTGCAAGTGTTTGCGGGTGTCTTTGTTTTAGCAGCACTTGCTCCAATCATGATACGTGGATTGCTGCGTTTGCCTAAACTTTCCAGTGGTCCAGTACTTCCAGTCGCTCTATCTTATCCTCTGCAAAAGCCTCTTCGAACTGCGGTGGTCATGGGGATGTTTTCCATAACTGTATTTTCTGTTGTTGTTCTCAGTGGCTATACGCTCCAATTTGATAATTATTCCAGTTCGTTCGTAGAAGAATCTGAAGGTGAATTTGAGTTGATGCTCTCATCATCAAGATCTCGTCCTTTGCAACTTGAAGGTCCTATGGATGAATGGGGGCTGGAGAATTCAAATATCGAACAAATTGATGCAGTAGGAAGGGTGTATAGGGCTCAAGCCTTTTTAGAAAATGAGCAAGAAACTCGTTCTCCGTACATATTACGAGGTGTTGATGAGGACTTCGTCAATCACGGTGGCATTCCACTCCATATCTGGGACGACGCACTTGGCGATAGCTCTGAAGAAGCATGGGTTTCAATGCATCAAAGAACAGACATCGTTTTCGTTGATGCTTCATTTGGTCTTGAGTCTTCTCTTGATGGGGCCTCGATTGGAATCTTCCCAGTCAAGGTCGGCGAAAACATCACAATTATCGATTCGAAACAACCAAGCCATCGCCGTATCGTAACCGTTGGTGGGATTCTCGAACAGTCTTCTTATCTGTTTTCAGCAGGTGTTTGGATGTCTTCAGAGCCAGTGATTGAGCAATATGATGGCGATCTTACCCGCGTCTATGTTTCCGTATCTCCTGAAAGCACTGCGAGTTCATCATTTGATAACGAAGGCGTGTCCTATTATGAGGCAGCGGGCAAATCTAAAGGTGAAAGAGAAGCAGCCGCAGAACTCAGTCAACAGTTGAGTTTAGATTTGGAAAAAGAGGGGATCCAAGTATCACTTATTGCAGAAGAAGTAGCATTAATCCAATCTCTTGTTCTGTCTATTCTTGCTCTTTTTGAAGGGTATTTATCAATTGGATTGGTGATCGGAATCGCTGGAATCGGTGTCGTCACTTACAGGTCTGTCTCCGAAAGAAGGAAGCACATTGGAATGTTGCGGGCTATAGGGTACACTCAAGGCATGGTCATGAGAATACACGTTGTGGAAGTCACATGGGTCTCTTTGCTGGGAATACTCAATGGGATCACCGTTGGTTTACTCTTCCATATAGGATTGCATTCAGCTGTTTGGGAAAAAGAGGGAGCATCCCTTGTATTGCCATGGACAACTGCGGTTGTAATGTTCCTAGGGGGCTGGATTCTGGTTTTCTTGGCTACTCTTCTGCCGGTGCGAGCAGCATCGAAAATCCCTCCATCTGAGGCATTACGTTCAACATCTTAATTTCGCAAAGACCCGACTGAGGGGCAATTAAAGCATCTTGGGAGCGGTTTATTTTTATAAAAATCCTCAATAAATATCACACCCATAGTATATATACGGCATTTATCGTAGGGCGAGTTACCGCCCCATTGGAGGATATGACATGAGAAAAATTACCCCTGTAATGCTTGTGCTTTTGTTGGTTGCTAGCCTAATGGCAAACATCGACATCGCACAACTTGAAACAAACGAAGTAGTAGAGGACACGGGAGCACGTTCAGGTGCCGACGTAGACCTTGTTGCAATTACTTCACCGAAAGAAACCGTTTGCGAACCAACATGCCGCAATGAACTCTTCGTAGGACAAGATACGTCTTTCGAAGTATTCATTCAAAATTCTGGTGACGCTGCAATCACTGAACTTGGCTACAAAGCACAAGTTTGGAATGCTGATGGAAACGGAAACCCACTAAACATTGCTATGGACAGCAATGGTGCAGATCTTGAATGGGACAACCCAGACGTTATCTGTGATGATACAACCGTTTGTGACGATCAATCCCTCGCAGCAGGAGACGTCTTCAAGGGCGGCAAGACAATGATTCAGTATGGAGGCAGCAATGCTGTTTGGACTCCAATCGCTGGTATCTATGTCGTTCAAATCGAAGTCTATTCAGACCAAGATGTTGATGCAACAAACGATGTTCAACAAGTCTATGTTGAAGTACGTGATTACATCGATATCGAAGTTGACATTTCCTGGGACGACGGATCCACTGTCGCAACAGGTGAAGGCTCTAAGGCATTCACAGTTACAGTCGAACTCAATGGTTCCTCAGACTTCATTACTCACAACTTGACGATGCTCCTTGATGTCAACGGAGATTTGGATAGTGCAACAGCAGAAGATGGAACCGATTTACTCTCAGCATCTCTGGGTTCATTGGTCCACTCGGTCAATGTTGGTAATGACATGCCTGTCTTGGTCTTTGAAAACGGATCTGATCCGATGGACAACCTCACTGAAATCCGTACTGTAATGTCCGACAATACCAATAACGGTATTTGGGAATACAAGGGTTCAGTCCTTCCAGACTCAAGTGGAGAAGACGCAGCCTACTCAATCGATGTTCAACTCGGTGGCTACTCATTGTATGGACAATTTGAGTCCTGCCAAGAAGTCGTTTCTGTAAACTCGACTGATGCAGAAGGAAACGAGCAAACAACCACTGAGACGTACAATCACTTCTGTGAAGAAGCATCTGTTCGTGATGACATTACGAACAACAACCGTGATGAAATCACTGGAGCTTTGCAGACCTTCCACGATATTCGTATCTCAATGCTTACTGTCAACCAAGGATACAACTCTGATGGAACAGGAATCGCAACATACACCGTCGGTGCAGGGGAACCAGGCGACCTTTCAGTAGGTACCTCGTATGTTGATGCATCTGTTGAACACAGAGGTTCTTCAGTAACTGAACTGTATGATTGGAACGTTACCTTCACCATCACAAACCTCGATACAAATGAAGTCATCACTTCTATGGTAAACGAATGTGTCGAAGGTGTAGAACCTTCATACAACCATGCTATGCTTGGAACCGGCCAAATGGCCTTCACCCAAGGTCATGCTTGTACAATGGTGGAATTCGATGTTGGAACATACACAATCGAAGCAAACCTTGTGCTCGAAGGTAAGACGACTGATCAGAAACTTTCGAACAATCAAGTAACTATGGAGAAAGAAGTTCGAAACAACCTCCCAGTTGTTTCTTCCCTTGACCTTGTTACTCAAGGCGACCTCATGCTCGGTATGGAAAACATGCTCGAGTTCGAAGTCTCAGTCTTCGACGCAGATGACGTAACAGGCGAAGGATTGACGTACGCATGGGTTGGTGGTGCATCAAGTACCCCTCTCGCAGGATGTGGAGGTCAAGGCGGTGTTGGACGAACATGTTCAACTCCAGTCATCCAAGAATTCGTTACAACCTTCCCAGTGAAGGTAACTGTCTCAGATGCTCACGGTGGATCGGTTACAGAAGAGATCATTATCGAAATCTGGAACGATGCAGTCGCATCTGACACAACCACTGCTGGAGTAACCATGGATTACTCAATCACTTACTTCAGTAAGGCAGCGTTCTCAATCGATGTCGAAGATGGCAACACAGCTTCTTGTGAAGGAATTACTCTTCCTGACTCCTCTGGTGGAGAATTGTCTGGTGTTTACACGCCAGTTGCAGTTATCGAATACAACCCTGTGACAACCTATGCTGCAAATGACGTTCTTGCTCAGAGCATGAACATGGTCTTTGATTCTAGCCTCGGAGCATCATCTCTCTGGTTTACAACAAACTGTAACAGTGCTACATTGACTCAACTTCTAGCAGATGGCGCTACCAACAGCGAAGAGGACTCGACCAAGTCCGTTCTCTCTGCAGTCCTTTCAGGACCAGTATTGCCAGCGGGACAATTCTTGCTCATTGATGCTCCTTTGCAATCAAAGGACGCACCAAGTGCATCGATCAGTGGATTCAGTGCTAACGCAGAATACAACGGTGGAATCTC
>NHFS02000045.1 GCA_002171315.2 Euryarchaeota archaeon TMED117
TGGGACTATTTCTGTGCCTTCGAAAAGAGGTAGGATAAGCGTTCCGTCGATGTTGTGGCTTGAACTGACATTAATTTTCATGGTTTCACCGATTACTGCGAAGTACTTGGAGCACTTGAAACCTTGCGCCCAACTATTAGCCAAAAACAAAGTTCAGTCTTCATCCTGTTCATCTTTCCTGAACAGAGAAACAACAGCCAAGCAACCGATAATGGTGATTGGATTGAACAGCCCATAGCCGATAAGGAGATTGGAATCTTCGTTGTTCGTCGACACGATTGCTTCTACTTCAATCGGTTCCGAGACCCAGCGTGCTGAGTCGATGACACGAATCTGATAGTACAATTGCCACGATCCGCCATCTTCCATCGAGAGATTGCTTGAATCAATTTCAACCAGAGAGGAATTCGTTGCATTTACTGAGAAGGAAGAAGAGGCCCATGTAACATCGCCAGTAGAACTGAGATATTGCAAGGTTGCATTAGAGGTGGATGCTTGTCCTTGATTGCCGACATCGAGAGTGAGGCTATCACCAGCAATATCGATTGAACGAACATCCAAACGGGCTCTCCAGTACCACACGTTTTCGATAAGATATCTCATAACGTCCATTTCTTCACCCAATCGGTCATTGAGATTTTCAAACGAACCAGGAACAAATTGCTCATCGTCTGTTTCGAAGGTGAATGTAGGGTAGCCCATTACTCCGTATCCGTAATCTCTACTCGTTCCACAATTTGGATACAATCCTTGATTTGCGTTTTGAATGGGTATGCTGGAGATGTTGTCTTGAACATCATCTCTGATCTGATGGTACAGTTCCCAATCAGAGGGTTGTTCAGGCCACTTGCCCCAAGGGTAGAGCATAATCCAAACCCCTGTATGCATTGTAACGTACAAGTCAGCATCAGGAACAACCGTATTCATGTAATTCGAGTTCGCAGCAGTTTCTGCTTCACTAAATGCGCTACTGCCTGGTTGAGTTGTTGGGCAGGTATTCCAATAATGATCATAGTTTCTATTCAAGTCGACTTGGTTAATGTTCCATCGAGTATCGAAATCATTGCCATCAGGATTCAACATAATCAGGATGTGAAGTTCAGTGTTCTGAAGTACATCGATCGCTTCTTGATTTCCTTCTGCCCATCCGTTGATGTACCATTTTGCAGACAGGTATGCGAGTGCAGTACCGAGATATTCGTTGCCGTGGTGACCGCCATCGATGTAGACGATCTCTTTGATGTCTCCATTCGGTTTGGTCTCATTCGACCAATCAGAAAGTCGTACAACCCACAGAGATTTACCAAGTTCAGATTCGCCAACGCTGGTAACATCAACAATTTCTGGATATTCATCAGCCCAGTCATTAACATCGAGTGTTAATGCAGCCCAAGTCAAGTGAACATGGCTGTCTATTGGGTCTCCTGGCCACTCTTCCTGTTCAGTTGAATCGGATTGAGCGCTCGTTATTGGTATGCTTGCGAGGAACATGCACAGGACTAAACCTACAGCGACTCGCATGGGTTGACCAACAACCCCTCTGCCAAAAACGCTTTGATTGTGCCTTCACCAATCGCTTGTGAAAGCGTTCGGGTTTGCAACTTTTTCAGATTCTCTGGTCCAAATCGATTGACCATCGTTTCCGTAGATGTCAGAAAATGGATCAATTTCTTCTGGTTGGCGTTGCCTTTGCATGTAGGATTCCATACGCTCTTTGAGGTCTGGCTTGAATTTCCAATAGTGAATTCTCCACTCTCTTCCATCCCAGAGCGTTGTCTCTTCAGATTCCGTTGTTAGCAAATCATAATCTTGGAACATGTAAAACAAGTTACGGTCTGTAGGTTCCAGCGCATTATCGATAATTCGGTTGTAGAATCCAAAGAATCCTAGTGCGTGTTCTGCCATTCCGGCAGCAACTTCAGCATCCATCTCTGTATCGATATGCTGTTGTATTGCTTGTGTCAGTGATTGTAGTGTCATTCCCATCGTTTTCTCCCCCTCCCCGGACATTACTGTCCGAGAACACTATTGTATATTGGTCCCCGGACTATATTAACACATCGCCACTTTTTCATGAAAACGGGTATCCTGACGGTTTTTTGAGCAGAATTTTGAAGAAGTCTCAAGAACAGGAAACAGCGCGTTTGACATAATGGAACCTTCCGACAGCCACACTTTTTTGGGGCTCGCGCCCATAGAAAAGGATGTTGATGTCGTTGTCCTTTCGCTCCCATACGAATTAACCACATCCTACGGGACTGGAACTTCGCAAGGCCCAAATGCCTGCATAGAAGCATCGGGACAGGTAGAATTGTTTGATGTGGATTTGAATGAGGATCTACCAGCGGGTCTTGCAATACACACTGCAAAGGCTTGGGATGGAGAAGAACCAACCTTACTCCACCAGCTCGATTCCATGGTTGGCTATCTCAATCCATGGTTCGAGGGCGATTGTTTCCCACTCACTCTCGGAGGGGAACACGGCATTCTTCCTCCTCTCATGGAAGCACTACGAAATCATCCAAGAGTCCACGAAGACTTGTCGAATCTTACAGTTGTTCAAATCGATGCTCACGGTGATTTACGATCTGAACTTGATGAAGAACCCTATTCACACGCTTGTGCAGCAGCACGAGCACTTGATGCTGGAGTTGGTCAATTGATGCAAGTCGGGATACGTGCCTTTAGCAAAGAAGAGCATGAAAGGATGCTTTCAGATGATCGTATCACTACCTTCTTTGCGCAAAATACCCAATCGCCATTCCAAGGCACAGAGCATTGGCAGGCTTGGCTCGATCTTTTGCACACGGTCGAAGGACCAGTTCACCTTACCGTTGATATCGACGGATTGGATGGTTCGCTTGTTCCTGCGACTGGTACTCCTGTGCCAGGTGGCCTGACCTTTTGGCAAGTACAACAAACAATTCAAGCCCTTTTTGATGCACCAAAGGCTGTGGTCGTTAGTGCTGATGTCAATGAAATAGTCCCGCAAAAGGATACCCCATTGACTCAATTCACAGCCGCTATGATCGCAACAAAAATAGTCGCAAGCCATGCAAAGGCTCGTAGAAATGGACGTTGGAATCTGTTAGGAGAAACCAAAGGAACAGTTCGTCCTACTTCGATGCCAACAATTTTCAGAAATTCAATCAAGGAGTGATTTTTTGTCGACAGATGCTCACGGTCAACACATCTTTCTTGACTACAATGGATTCTTTCCCAAAGACCATCAGGATGGTAACTGGGTCCTCCAACTTCTTCAGCAGGTCGTATCAAGAAGCAGTGCAAAAGAAGTTCATGCTCACGTTGAAGTATTCGATGGCATTACATCACCACCAGGGTTTGCAGCTGTTGTACTCTTGGACGAAAGCCATCTAACAGCCCATTGTTACAGTGAACTTGGTTGGCTTGCAATTGATGCATTTACCTGTGGTGGAACCGATCCGAGTGAGATGATCACGGATTTGAAAGAGGTTCTCGACTCAGAAATACCTAATCTTGTCCTTATGCAGGAACAGAAGGTCAATCGTTTCCTTCATCCGGAGGTTTGAAAATGTCGATGTCTTCTTTTATTGATCATTATTTTCAACATTTCAATGCTGGTCAATTGAAGCAAATGGCAGTTTCTTTGAAACAACACATCGACAATGGTGGGAAATTGTTCATCACCCTTGCAGGGGCTATGAGCACAGCAGGTATTGGCCAAGTATTGGCCCCATTGATTCGAAAAGGATACGTTGCTGGAATTTCATGCACAGGCGCAAACTTGGAGGAAGATGTTTTCAGAATGGTCGCTTTGCCACATTATGAACAAATCAAAGACTGGAGAAACCTTTCACTTGAAGATGAAAAAGCGCTACTGGATAAAAAAATGAATCGAGTAACAGATGTCTGTATTCCAGAGGATGTCGCTATTCGTTCCATTGAACAACATCTCATGAAGCGATGGTCGAGTGCTTCAACCCATCAAGAACGCCATTTACCCCATGCGTACTTTTACGATCTTTTACGTTCACCTGATCTCGATGCTTCAATTCAAGGAGACAAAACAGCATCTTGGCTCTTAGCAGCAGCAGAGGTCGATTTACCGCTTTTTGTACCTGGATGGGAAGATTCCACAATAGGAAACATCTTCGCTGCACGTTGTCTTGAAGAAGCAATTTCTGCGGATTGCGTACTCTCTGGAATCCATTACATGATGGAGTTAGCACCGTGGTATGAGCATCAAGAAGTCTCTTTGGCCTTTCTTCAAATCGGTGGTGGTATCGCTGGTGATTTCCCGATATGTGTTGTACCACTTCTTAATCAAGATATGAAAAAGGATGTACCTCTGTGGTCATGGTTTGGTCAAATTAGCGAATCAACACCATCGTATGGTGGCTATTCGGGGGCGCCTCCAAATGAAAAAATCACGTGGGGTAAGATCGATGTCGATACGCCTACATTTGTCGTTGAAAGCGATGCAACCATCGTGACTCCGCTGCTGTTTGCATACCTTCTTGACCTTTGAAATCGAGAAGCAAAAGAGCAACACACTTAGAGAGGAGTGTATGCATGAGGTACACATGGGATTGATTCGTGCCGCCTCCATTACACTTCTTCTTCTCCTTACTCCATTGACGTATCTCGCATCAGCCGAAGACGTTCCAAGTGTGGTAATCACCACGGATTGGACCAGTTCTTCGTCTCTTTCAAACGAGCATGCCTATGTTTTGACCTTTGGCGATTCATCACCCCATGATTACGACGTATCTGTATCGCATGTGCGTGCAGGCGTTGATTTAGCCCCATCAGTTCAAACCACTTTTCTCGATCAAACTTCAACATTAACAGCTCGAATTGTCCTCGATTCAATCGTAGCATGGAACGATACAATCACAGTTTCAGTAACCATCAACGGACATGATGGTGTTGCATTATCGACTTCGGTGAATGAACAACGCACCTTTGTTGTAGGCTCCTGGAACCAACCGATGGCAGATCACGAAGTTACAACCACCTCATCTTGGTCACTTCAACAAAATTATCAAACCGATGAAGGAAACCAAACATTCGTCCTATTGTTTGAAGGCAATGGATGGCAACAACGAATAAACGAGGTGCTCGAATCTTATGAACTTGGAAATGGAACACTCCAAACAACCGAAACAACTGATAATTCTACAACGATATTAGATTTAGATTTCGAATCATTCTGGAAAAATGAAACTGTTGTATCTGGTGCCCTAACCTCACAGGTGATCGAGGCTCGAGGGAGTGGAGGTATTCTTCTTCAAACCAATGATGATGGCGTCATATCAACCATCAATGCAACAGTGGTTGACGCTCTTCTTAACCGTTCAAATCTCGACAACATCGTTTCTGAGCGACTTCGTCTTGAAGCATTTGGAGCATTGATGATCGAGGGTGAAGATGAAGATGGAAATTTCGACGTTAATGGTGACATCAGTCTTTTGCTTCTAGAAACCAATGATATTGACGGTGTCCGTGTGCTGCAACACACTCAGATTGAAGCAACAGCGGACTTCGTTGTTGTCGATGAAGGAACCCGCTTGGATCTCGACCTCAAGCAATTTGAAACCGTTGAACGTTGGGAAAACGGTGTCCGCGTTGAACATCTTGAACATCTACGCGGAGATGGTACGTTTGGATTTGAGGACCAAGATGAAAACGCGACAATGATTGTCAACGGATCGGTTTACAACTTCAATACAAAAGTGGTTGATGGAATTACCTACATTGACGATTTGCATGTTGACGGAACACTTTCAGGAGATGTTCAAGGGACGTTTGGCGTTGTTCAAACCATTGAGCAAACAGGTACGCAAATGAACCACACAATGGTACTTCACGATGTCAATGTCATTCACAATGAAGCTTGGTTTAACGTTACAGGCGTAGGTGGTAGTAACTTCTTTGGTGGTTCTGGAGCAGGTGCATATTACAACGATTCCTATATTTATCAAGCAACAAATTCAGATTGGGAAAATCGAACAGTTCGTCTCGTATGGACTGAGACAGGCCCAGACCCATCCAGTGGAGATGAACGTCCTGAACGCAGTCCAATTGAAACAGATGCAACACCTCCTGAAGCAGAAAACGCCCTTGGAAACATCTCAGTTGGACGAGAAGCAGGATTTGCTCCAATTCCAGTTCATTCAGGAGATGTCGTGCGTTTATTGGAGCAAGACGGAATTGTTCTCACCATTACTGCTGGTAATGAAGCGATTGAACCAAGAGATGCAAAGAATCTCAGTGTGATTCAATGGACTGGTGTTTACAGTGATGGTGTATCGGGAACTGCTTCAGGCTCAATTGTCCATCAAGGACCACTTTCGGGCCTCCTTGCAAGCACTTCACGATCGTTCGAAATCGCCTTCGGAGAAGATGACGAAATTGCTTTCCTTAACGAATCTCAGGCAGTTGATGTCATCATCTCTCCAAGCATTGTTTCTGCCGATGATAATTCAGCTCCAGTTGTGGTTGATCTCTCTCTTTCAGAAGGGCTCGTGTTTGGAGAAGGAGCCTCACCAGCACACCTTGTGGCAACCATCGATGATGAGGACTGGAATGTTGCAACGGTGACTGTTGACCTCTCTTCGCTTGGGCTTGGAATTGTTAGCATGAACGATAGGGGTCTTGATGGAGATCAAACCATTGGAGACAACAAATGGACAACGATGCTATCTGTTAGCGGTTTGGAAGTTGGTGAGATAAACATCAGCGCCCAAGCGACGGATGAATGGTCCGAAAGCCATACACTTTCAACGATCATCACGGTTGAAAACCAAGCGCCACGAATACTTAGTGCCACAATTTCACCGAACGAAGTCATCCGTGGAGGAGCCACAATGATGACAATCGATGCGCTTGATTACCATGGCGTAGCGTCTGTTGCTGTTGACTTGACCGTCTATGGTGGAGAAGAAATCGCTTGCCAAAAGATGGAACTTTGGATGTGTGAATTGGTTCTACCTTACGGGATGGCACCTGGTGTCCGTTCCATTAGCGTGCGACTAACCGATAACCTCGGAGCGACAATTCTTGTGACGAAAACACAGGCTTCAGAGCATCATTTCCAACCAAGTTCGACCGATATGGATTTGGCTCTTACGATCAAAAACACGCCTCCGACGCTTACCATGGTTACGGCCGATGCCCTTCTAAGAGAGGATTTGAACACTGAACAAGCCATTGAAATAAGGGTTGAAGATACGGACGGGATTCTTCTTGTTCGAGCAGATCTAGGAATTCTCAAACCGATCAGCCAAACTCAGACATGGGTCACATTGTACGATAATGGCCAAGGTCTTGACCGTGTTGGAGGCGATGGAATCTATACAGCCACAGCGTCGGTAAGATCATCAACACCGCTGAGTGGTCATGAAATTAAGATACAGGCTTCTGATTCATATGGCGACGCTACACAACCAACTTCGTTTTATGTGATTGTAGAGGAATCTTCTGAAGAGGACCTGCTTGGAGGAGGTGATGGGCTTTCAATCACCCTTATCGCCATAATTGTGGCGATTGGAGCACTCGCTGCTGCCGCATTTGTGATGCTTCGTCAACGCAATCCTCCAAAGGAAGGTTCGGATAGATTCGGGCTCCAATAATCACTGAATTATTGAAGCATCTGATTCCGCCGACAATCGTTTATACCCCTGCTTAGTGGGTTGGTTACTGCCTGCGAGCGTAGTGTAGTGGTTATCACCGAGCGTTGCCAACGCTTGAACCCGGGTTCGAGTCCCGGCGCTCGCACCAA